>CAZKTT010000008.1:0-13249 GCA_964555755.1 uncultured Mycoplasma sp. | reverse complement strand
GGAGCAGGTTCAGGCAAAACAAAAGTTTTAACCACTAGAATTGTTTACCTAATTAATGAAAAAAAAGTTGATCCTAGAAATATATTAGCTATAACATTTACCAATAAAGCTGCTGGGGAAATGAAAGATAGAATCAGCAGTATGATAGGTAAAACTAATGTATTAGCTTGCACATTTCATGCCCTTGGTGTAAGAATTCTAAGAGAAAACTACGATAAATTAGGGTTTAAAAATAATTTCGTTATTATGGATAGTGATGATTCGCTTACAATAGTGAAAAAAATTATAAAAGATTTAGGTTATGATCCTAAAAGAGTAAGTCCCTATATGATTAGAAATAAAATATCTAGCAATAAAAGTGAATTTGTCATGCCAGAAGATTATAAAAAATTTGTTCATTCAGAAGAAGATGATATTGTTTATAAAGTATATACAAAATATCAAGAACTTTTATTTAAAAACAACTCAGTAGATTTTGACGATTTACTAATTCTACCAATTACTTTATTCAACAAGTATCCTGATGTATTAGATTATTATCAAGAAAAATATAAATACATATTAATTGATGAGTATCAAGACACAAACGAGGCTCAATATTTATTAACGAAATTATTAAGCAATAAATATCGAAATTTATGCTGTGTTGGTGATAATGACCAATCAATTTATGCCTTTAGAAATGCTAATTATAAAAATATATTAAATTTTGAAAAGGATTATCCTGATAGCAAAGTTATAATGCTTGAACAAAATTATCGCTCAACTAAAACTATATTAAATGCTGCCAATAGCGTTATCAAAAATAATATTCTTCGAAAAGATAAGAATCTTTGGTGTGATAATGCTGAAGGAGATAAAATTAAATTATATAAAGCATATGATGAAATTGATGAAGTATTTTACATAATTCGTAAAATAAAAGAATTAATTAGTAACGGGACTCTTTACAAAGATATAGCTATTTTATATAGGACAAATGCTCAATCAAGAGTCTTTGAACAAGAATTTTTAAGAGAAAATTTGCCTTTTCGAATAGTAGGATCATTCTATTTCTACTCAAGAAAAGAAATAAAGGACCTTTTAGCATATTTAAGATTAGTACATAATCCAAATGATGATATAAGTCTATTAAGATGCATAAATACTCCTAAAAGGGGTATTGGTCCAAAAACAATAAGCGAAATAGAACAAAATGCTAATTTTTATAACACTATTTTATTCGAAGCTATTAAAGATGGAAAAGCATTAGAATTTAAGAATTTAATACTAGAACTTAATGAAGATTTAAAAAGTAGTACACTTACTGAATTTATAGATATAGTTTTAGAAAAAACAGGTATGAAAAAAGCTTTAAAAGAAGAAAAAACTTTAGAAGCTGATATAAGATTAGAAAACCTAGAAGAGTTTAAATCAGTAACAAAAACATTTGAAGAACAGGTAGGAATAATATCTTTAGAAGAATTTTTACTTGAAATAAGCTTAGTATCTGATGTAGAAGATTATAGAGATGATCCAAATAGAATAAGTTTAATGACTGTTCACTCAGTAAAAGGTTTAGAATTTGATAATGTTTTTATTACAGGTTTAGAAGAAGGAATATTTCCTCATAAAAACTCTTACACAAAAGATGAACTTGAAGAAGAAAGAAGACTTATGTATGTTGCCATAACTAGGGCAAAAAAGGAATTATGGTTAACATATACAAAAAAAAGAACAATATATGGAGTAGAAAGTCCTTCAGTTGTAAGTAGATTTGTAAAAGAAATAGATGATGAGTTTTTAGACTATGAAAACAAACAAGACGAACTAAGACCAAAAAAGGAGAAAAAACTATATGATGAAGAACAACTTTATAATTATGGTGATAAAGTTCTTCATGATACATATGGTGAAGGAGTAGTAATTGAAGTTACTAGCACACTACTAACAGTAGCGTTTAATAAAAAGATAGGAATAAAGAAAATACTTAAAAATCATAAAAGTATAAGGAGGATTTAGTATGAAAAAAACATTAGTAGTTTTAGCCGCAGGAATGGGATCAAGATTCGGAGGTTTAAAACAAATTGAACCAGTTGGACCAAATGGTGAATTTATTATTGATTATTCAATTTACGATGCAATAAGAAGTGGATTTGAAAAAGTTGTATTCATAATAAAAGAAGAAAACTATGATATTTTCAAAGAAACAATTGGTAAAAGAATTGAATCACATGTTGAAGTAGAATACGCATTTCAAGATTTTAAAGATGTACCAAAAAAATATAATCTAAAAGAAAGAGTAAAACCTCTTGGAACAGCACATGCTTTATACTGCGCAAGAAAATATATAGATGGTCCTTTTGCAGTTTTAAACGCTGATGATTTTTATGGATATAATTCAATAAAAAAAGCAGCAGAATTTCTAGATAGAAAAAAAGAAACAAAGGTACCTCAATATATCTTAATAGGGTATCGTGCTATTAACACAATAACTGAAAGTGGATCAGTAAAAAGAGGAATATGCAATATCGAAAATGATAAACTTGTATCTTTGACAGAGTCAATTATTACCAAAGAAGATAATGGACTTGCTGCTTCGCTTTTAGATGGAACACAAAAACACAGCATTGATGAAAATACTCTAGTTTCCATGAATCTAGTAGGTTTTACTAGAGATTTTATAGATTATGTAGAAAATAATTTTTTATCTTTTCTTGAAGAAAATAAAGAAGACTTATCAAAAGTTGAATACTTAATACCCGATATGATATCAAAACAAATAAATTCATCAATGGCAGAAGTAATAGTAAAAGAAACAATTGATAAATGGTATGGAATAACCTATAAAGAAGATAAAGAAGAAGTAGTAAATGCCATTAAAGATATGATAAGAAGCGGAATTTATAGCGACAACCTATGGAAATAACAGATAATTGTATATACTTTTAACTATTTTTAGAGTATAATTAATTTATTAGGATGTGAATATATGAAAACAAGGATAATCAGTGCATTTATAATGTGTGCTATTGCTATTCCAATTATTATAATTGGAGGAATAACATTTAAAATATTTGCCATGGTTTTAGGAGTTTTATCAGTTTATGAAGCTATGCATATTAGAAAAAATGATAAACCTATACCACTTGGTATAAGAATTATTTCATATCTATTAATCGGAGTATTTGTCTATTTAGGTACAAATGTATACTCCAGTAATTATGATTTAATTTATAAAATAATAACAGCAATATTTTTAATTTATTTTATACCAGTAGTATTTATAAATGACACAAAAAAATATAATATTACTGATGCTTTATATGCACTAGGTACTACTATGTTTTTAGCGATTGCTTACAATTCATCAGTAATGGTAATGAATAACAATTTAAGTATTTTTCTATATCTAATATTAATTACAATTATGACTGATACCTTTGCGTTTTTTACAGGTTATTTTATTGGTAAAAATAAATTGTGTGAAAAAATATCACCAAAAAAAACTTGGGAAGGGGCAGTCGGAGGTACCATTGTAGCAACTGCAATTGGGGTTATATTCTATGTATTTGTAGTAGATAATACGATAAATATTGAAGCTTTATTAATTATAACTATTTTACTAAGCATAATAGGCCAAGTAGGAGATTTATTCTTCTCAAGTATTAAAAGATACTATAAAGTGAAAGATTTTTCTAATCTAATTCCAGGACATGGTGGAATACTAGATAGATTAGATAGTTTTATCTTTGTTGTTTTAACTTATATTCTGTTTATAAATTTACTATAAGGAGGAATTTATGCTATTAACAATCGTTTTATTTATATTAATACTTGGCGTAATAATATTAATTCATGAAGGAGGACACTTTATTTTTGCCAAGTTAACTGGAGTACAAGTTTATGAATTTTCTCTTGGTATGGGTCCACTAATCTTTAAAAAAATTGCTAAAGATAAAACCCAATATTCATTAAGAGCTATTCCAATCGGAGGTTATGTTTCACTAGCAGGTGAAGAAGCAAGTGATGAAGAAAGAAAAAGAGCAAAAGGGAAAACACTACAAGACAAGACTGTATTTCAAAGATTTTTAGTTTTCTTTGCTGGGGTTGGATTTAACTTTATTTCAGCATTCGTAATTTTGGTTCTAGCAGGATTAATTGCTGGCGCACCATCTACTGAACCAATCTTACATGATGTAACTGAAGGTGGTCCCGCTGCTAAAGCAGGAATTGAAAAAGGTGATGAAGTATTAAAAATCAATGATCATAAAATTACATATCTTGAAGATATTTCACTTTACCTAACTGTAGAAGATTTAAATGAACCAGTAAAATTTTTAATTAAAAAACAAGATGGTTCAATCAATAAATATACATTAGTACCAGAAAAAGCAAAAGATGAAAATGGACAAAAAAGATACGTCGTAGGTATAGTATTACAAGCAGATGTTCACAAAGGTTTTATAGAATCAATAATATATGGATTTAAAGAAGAATGTGCAATCTTTAAACAAATGTATGTAGTTTTAGCTAATCTATTCACTGGAGGAGTATCAATAAATCAATTAAGTGGACCAGTTGGTATCTATTCAATTGTTGGAGAAATGAGTAGTGAAGGAGTTGCAGCACTTTTATATTTAACTGCATTATTATCAATTAATGTTGGAGTAATTAATTTACTTCCTTTACCAGCATTTGATGGAGGACGAATTCTATTCTTAATTATAGAAAAGATAAAAGGATCTCCAGTAAATCCTAAAGTAGAGAATATTATTCACACTATTGGTTTTGTCTTACTAATTATCCTCTTACTATATGTGACCTGGAATGATTTTATGAAATTATTTTAAAAAAATAAGAATTACTTAGGTGTAATTCTTTTTTATTGTAATTGTATTATTAGGGAGGTGAATATGAATAACAATTACAATTATGTCTTACAATTAAATAACTATGACTGTGGAGTAGCATGCTTATTAACAATTCTTCGGTACTATGGGATAAAAGCATCAAGAGAAGAGATAATAAAAAGAATAACTAAAAAGAATGGTGGTTATTCTGCTTACGATTTAATTAAAATGAGTAAATATTATGGTTTAGAAGCAACAGGAATAAAAGAAGATTACATGAAATTAACTAAATTCCCAGTTATAGCACATACGATAAAAGATAAAAATATGTTTCATTTTATCATAATATATAACGTTAATAAAAAAAGAAAAAGAATTATAATAATGGATCCTTCATATGGATTAAAAGAAATTTCATTTAATGAATTTAATAATATAACTACAAACATATATATAACCTTTAAAAATATAAAAAAAAGAAAACTAAAAGATGATAGATTTAAAAAACAATTACTAATTCTTTTTAAATCAAATAAAAAAATCATAGTTCAATGTTTAATACTCTCGTTTATTTTTATAATTTTATCGTTAATATTTAATTACTATTTAAAATTAGTTTTAACCTATAACAAAAACTTTTCATTATTAACCAGTATATTCATAGCATTCCTTTTTATAATAATTTTCAAAAATATCATAAATTACTTTAAAAACAGGTTAGTACTAAATTTAAATGTAAAAATTGATAAAGACATCACTAATAAAGTAACAAATCATATTCTAAAACTCCCATATGAATACTTTATTACTAAAACTACTGGAGAACTAGTAACAATTATTGAGGATATAGAAAACTTTAAAGAAGTAGTATCCAAAGTTTTTGTTCTTTCTCTAGTAGACTTAGTATTAATCTTTATTGTTTTAATATATATATCATTTATAAATTTTTATGTCAGTATAGGATTATTTTTATGCATCGTAATTATTATGTTTATTACTAAAAAATATCAACACATATTTAATAATTGTTACATAAAATACAAAATAAATAAAATAAACTATTCTTCAGACTTAATAAATAGTTTTACTTCCTTTGAAACTATAAAAAATTTAAATATTTCTGTACCTATTTTTAATAAACTTAAAACTAAATATACTGAAACTATAAAAGAAGAAAAAATTTATAGTAAAAAGTATTATAATTATAATTTTCTTACAAATCTAGCAGGAGATTTATTCTACATTTTTTTGATATTTGTTGCTGCATGCATAGCATTAAAAACTAGTAAAAACATATATGATATTGCACTATTTTCTTCTATGTTCTACATGATCATAGGATTACTTTCTAATATCATTGATAGCATATCAATGTATAAAGTATATGAAACATCAACTGATAGAATATTAGATTGTTTAGAAGTAAAAGAAGAAACTAGTGAGAATAAAAATTATTTCATAATCAATAAAATAACTTATCAAAATGTAACTTATAAAAAAGAAGACAATACTATACTAAAAAGTATTAATGTATCTTTTAACAAAGGGGATAGAGTTTACATCGAAGGTAAATCAGGAATAGGTAAATCTACGTTAATTAAACTTTTGCTAAGATATTTTAATTATGAAGGCAAGATATTAATAGATGATATAGACATAAAAGACTTAGATTTATTTTTTATAAGAAACTATATTACTTATATAGGACAAAATGAATCGTTGTTTACTGGATCAATCATGGATAATTTAAAGTTAATAACAGAAGATGAAAACTTAATCAAAAAAGTATCAGAAATAACTTTACTTGAAAACTATATAAATGATAATAATATAGACTATAATTATGCAGTAGAGGAGTCAGGTATTAATCTATCCGGAGGAGAAAAAAAGAAAATAATTCTAACAAGAGGTCTTTTGAAACTTAAAGAAGTATTAATACTGGATGAAGTATTCAATGAAATGTCAATCTTAGAAGAAAAACAAATCTTAAATAATATTTTTAAAAAGTATAAAGATAAAATAATTATAGTAATATCGCATCGTAATAGTAATAAAAATTTATTTAATAGACATTTAATATTGAAAGGGGCAGGTGATTTAATTGAAATTAAGTAATAAGGAATTAAAAAGTGTAGTCGGAGGAGTTTCAGTCTGGGCAATACTCGGAGCGATCGCAGGGGTAATATTTGGATTCGGAGCAGTAGATGGATATGTTAGACCAGTTAAATGCAGAAAAAAATAGTCTAAACAAAACAGAATTACAAAACGTACTCGGAGGAGCAAAAATTTCAGGAACTATAGTAAATGCTTTTACCTCAGCATTTAAATCAGTTTATGGAATGGGACAAAACTTTGGCACTGCTATTCGTAGAATAATAAAGAAGAAATTATGCAGTTTTTAAAAAAGTTAATTAAAAACAAAATTACACAAATAGTATTAATTATTTTATCAATACCAATAATAGTAAAAATTTTATATTACATCAATTTATTAGGAGTATACTTTGGAACTTATTTAAGGAAGCTTATAACAATTCTAGGATCATAATTAACCATAAGAATCTATCAATGATAGGTTCTTTTTAATATCCCCAATCATATAGTTAATAAAGGAGATTTTATGTTTAAAGATATAACTAGAGTAGTATATGATAAAACATTTAAAGTAGTAGTTTATAAAGATAAAATAAATATTATCAATTATGCAGAAGTTTTAGCGTTTGATGAAGAAAATATACTTATTAAAACAAATGAGTATTTAGTTAAAATAAAAGGAATGAATCTGGCAATAAGCAAACTATATAATGAAGAATTATTAATCGAAGGAAAAATAAAAATGATAGAATTCGGGTGATTTTATGATTAATTATTACTTAATAGAATTAGAAGGAAAAAATATAAAAAGATTATTACCTCAAATATTTAAAGAAAAAATAAATGTTTTAGAAATAAAATATCTAAAAGACAAGGTGATATTAAAAGTATCATATGATAATTATAAAAGAATAAAAAGAATAAAAACATCATGCAAAGTAAATATTATTAAAATAAATGGATCAAAAAAACTAAATATATTATTTAAAAAGTATCAAATATCGATACTTGTTTTTATAATGAGTATATTTTTTATAATTTTTTTATCCAATATCACCTTTTTTATTAATATAGAAACAGATAATAATAATCTAAAAAAAATAATAAAACAAGATTTGAATAATAATGGAATAACCTTGTTTTCTAGAAAAAAAACTTTTAACGAATTATCTGTAATTAAGAATAACATTATGAATAATAACTCAGAAAAAATAGTATGGGTAGAATTTGATTACAAAGGAGTGTGTTTAAAAGTAAAACTAATTGTAAGAGTGAAATACGATAATGAAGAAAACAACATTCCCACTGATGTAGTAGCAGCAAAAAACGGATATATAAAAAATATTGTATCAAGTAAAGGACAAATATTAAAAAATATTGATGATTATGTAAAAACTGGAGAAGTCATCATAAGTGGAAATATCATAAGAAATGAAAAACTTGTTGATAGAGTTCATGCAAAGGGAGATGTATATGCAGAAGTTTGGTATATAGTAAAACTTAGAAATAATTTAGATTATATTAAAATGACTCCTTCTAAAAAAAGTTATTATAGATTAATTCTAAAACTACCGAACAAGAGTATCAGTATCATAAAACTACCTGTTAAGACAAATCAAAATAGTAAGAAAGTATTATTTAAAAATGATTTGTTTTCTCTTGTTAGTACAAAAGAAAAAATATATGCAAAAAAACATGAAAAATATAATACTATTGATTTATCGAATATCCTTAAAATAAAAGCTAAAAAAGCCATATTAAATGAATTAGAAAAAGATGAATATATAATAACTGAAAAAACTTTGAAAAAAAGGATAGAAAATGGTAAAATGTATATGGAAGTTTTCTTTAAAGTCTATGAAAACATTGCAAAAGAAAAGAAAGCATCTAAAATAATAGAAAAAAAAGAGGAATAATATGATCGAAGGATTAAAAGGACAATTCATATCAGTGCTTTCTCTATCCTGGCCAACGGTAGCAATCGGGGTTATCATAGCAATATTACTTAGAACAACATATTTGATCACTAATAGAGAGAAATTAGTACTACATGAAGAATTATTTAAACTTTTTTTCATAATTTATATATTATGTCTTTTCTATGTCGTAACATTTCAAGATGTAAGTTGGTCTAGCCACAATTTTGTTCCTTTAAAAGAGATATTAAGATACGATTTAGGAAGTTCACTTTTCTATAAAAATATATTCGGTAATATGTTATTATTCTTACCATTTGGTATATTCATAGCAAAGTATGTAAAAACAGATAAAATACTAGTAGTTATACTATTATGCTTTATCACATCACTATCTATTGAAGTAATTCAGTTTTTAATAGGACGAGTATTCGATATAGATGATATTATCTTAAACATAATTGGTTGTGTTTTAGGATTTGCTATTTATAAATTATTTAAAAGCATTTATGATAAACTACCTAAAGTATTTAAAAATGATATTTTTTGGGATATATTCTCAGTACTTATAACGGGAGGTCTAATATGGTTTTTAATTCCCTAAATGAGTTTAATATTTATAATGAAACTGATAATGATTTAACAAACGAAATAGAATGTATTAAAAAGATAATAAAACACGCATTAAAATATGAAAAAGTAAAGAACTCAAGTTTCAATATAATAATATTCAATAAATATAAAATATATAAAACATATCGAAAAAAAGATGCAGTAACAGATGTTATAAGTTTTGCACTTACAGATAATGAAGATCATATAAAACTAGAAAAAACTGTTCTAGGAGATATATATATTTGCTTAGAACAAGCTAAAAAGCAAGCAAAAGAATATGGTCATAGTGAAATAAGAGAATTATGTTTTCTAAGTGTCCATGGTTTTTTGCATTTACTAGTATATGATCATATGAACGAAGCAGAAGAAAAATAATGTTTAAGAAACAGGAGTTGATTTTAAATGGAAAAAGATTTTCAAGTTTATAAAAAGAATAAAAAAAGCTTAAAAAGATTTATAAAATCATTTGGATATGCTGGGCAAGGAATTAAATATTGTTTCTATCACGAACAAAACATAATAGTAATGTTTATTATGGCAATAATTGCTTTAGTTTTAGGAATGATATTTAATATCACTTATATGGAAAGACTAATTATCCTAGTTTTAATAGGAATGATTTTAGCCTTAGAGCTTTTAAATACTTCAATCGAAGCAGTAGTAAATTTACATGATGGTAATAAAAAAAGTCATTATGGTAAAGTTGCCAAAGATTGTGCAAGCGGTGCTGTAGCAGTAGCATGTATTCTAGCACTTATCATTGGTATACTAATCTTTATGCCATATATTTTAAATTTATTTTAAGGAGTGATATAAATGTTGAATGAATTAAAAGAACTACTAAACAAATCTTATGCACCATATTCTAATTTTCATGTCGCAGCAGTAGTAGTAACAAATGATAATAATCTTTATCGTGGAGTAAATGTAGAAAATGCTTCTGTCGGAGCTACTATATGTGCAGAAAGGGTAGCAATAACTAATGCTATAGCAAATGGAGCAAAAAAAGGAGATTTTAAAGAAATTCATATTATGAATGATCATGGAAGTAAAGCTATGCCTTGTTTCATATGTAGACAAGTGTTTTTAGAATTTTTTACTGAAGAAACAAAAATATTTGTTTATGATATAAATGGTAATATCGATGAATACGCTTTAAAAGATATATGCCCTTATCCATTTGATGAAGAGGATTTAAAGTGAAAAGTGGTTTCGTAAGCATAGTAGGACGTCCCAATGTTGGTAAATCAACACTTTTAAATGAATTAATAAATAAAAAAGTTGCTATAACTTCTGATAAATCTGGGACTACTAGAAATATTATTTATGGTATATATAATGAACCTGATACCCAAATAGTATTTATAGATACACCAGGAATAGGAAAGAATAAGGACACATTTACAGGTAATCTAAACAAAAAAGCTTACTCAAGTTTAGAAAATGATTTGGTAATTTTTCTAGTAGATATTGCAAGTGGTTTTGGTAAAGGTGACGAAAAAATATTAGAAAGATTAAAAAATGAAAATAAAGACGTAATACTAGTACTAAATAAAATAGATAGAATAAGTAAAGAAGATTTATTCAATGAAATTCTAAAACTAAAAGATCTATATACTTTCTTAGACATTGTTCCAGTATCAGGATTAAAAGGTAAAAATACAAATGAACTATTAAAAGTCATCAAATCTCATTTAAAAGATAATGTAAAATACTTTGATGATGATACTATTACTAATGTTGATGAAAGATTTATGGTTGGGGAAATAATAAGGGAAAAAGTACTTAGATTGACAAAAGAAGAAGTACCCCATGCTGTAACATGCTTAGTTGAAAATATAGATTTCAGAAAGAATAATGCCTATATTAATGCTTTGATCATAGTAGATAGAGATAATTTAAAAAGTATTATCATAGGAAAAAATGGTACTATGCTAAAAAGAATAGGAACCTTAGCTAGACCTGAAATCGAAGAATTACTAGATAAAAAAGTTTATCTAGAATTATTTGTTAAAACAATAAAAGACTGGAAAACCAAAGAAGAAATATACGAATATTTAAGAATAGATGAAAAAGAATTATAAAAATGTATCACTATATATATAGGTGATATAAATGAAAGATAAAATGTGGGAATTATTTAAACTTACTGGAAATATAAATTATTACTTGATGTATAAGGAAATAGAAAAACAAGTAGAGGTAGAAAATGCAAATAAAAAAGGTGAAAGGAATAGTTATAAAAGACACTAATTATGGTGAATCTAGTAAAATACTTCAAGTTTTAACTGAAGATATAGGTCTAATTAGTATTATGTCAAAAGGGTGTAGAAGTCTAAAATCAAAACTTCGAAGCACTTCCAATAAATTAACTTATGGTTATTTTTATATTAGATATAAAGAAGATGGTATATCAATATTAACTGAAGTTGATGTTTTAGATGAATTTAAAAACATAAAAACAGATCTCACTAAAATAGGCTATGCTTCATACTTAATAGATCTAGCTAGACAAGTAGAAAAAGAGAATAAAACAAGTGATATATTTAAAATTCTAGAACCAGCACTTTTAAAAATAGAACAAGAATTTGATCCTGGAATTATTACTAACATAGCTGAATTAAAGTATTTGGCTTACCTTGGAGTATCTCCAATATTAGATCAATGTGCTAATTGTTCCAGTAAAAAGGATATAATAACAATAAGTAGTGATGCCGGAGGATATCTTTGCAAGAATTGTTATAACAATGAATATATAACTGATGAAAAAACAATAAAATTATTAAGAATGTTTGAATATGTTGATATTTCAAAAATAAAAGAATTAAATATTTCAGATAAGAATAAAAAGGAAATAAATACATTTTTAGAGAATTATTATACAAGATATACTGGATTGTATTTAAAATCAAAGGATTTTTTAACTCAAATCAAGTAAAATTACTATTTTTTCTTGTATTTTAAAAAAATATAGTGTATAATTTATAAAGCAATGACGTTTAGTCAATATAGATTAAAGGAGTGATATTATGGCAGTACCAGCAAGAAAAGTTTCTAAAACAAGAGGAAGAACTCGTAGAGCACATATGGCCTTAAATGCTAAAGCGACTACTAAATGTCCAAAATGTGGAGCAATAATTAGATCACACAGAGCTTGTAAGGAATGTGGATATTATAAAAAAATTGATGTATTGAACGCAAATGAAGAAAAAACAGTAAAAGAAGAAAAAAAGGCACCAAAGAAAGAAACAAAGAAAGAAACAAAAAAAGAATTAAAAAAGACACCAAAGAAAGAAACAAAGAAAGAAACAAAAAAAGCTAAAACAAATAAGGAAGAAAAATAATAATCGCAAAAGCGATTTTTTCTTTTACAAAATTATTTTATTTTTTTTAATCTTTATTTAATATTTGTGTTATAATTATATAATAGAGGTGGAAAAATGAAGGAAGAAGAAAAGAAAGAAACAAAAAAAAGAGTACAACAACGTTGTTACAAATGCAATGCAATAGTTTCAAAAGGAAATACTTTTTGTGTGAATTGTGGAGCAAATCAAAATGAAAAGCCTGTTATAAAAGAAGAAAAGGTTGAACCAAAGATGGTTAACAATAAAACTAAGAATAGTAATAATAATGTATTATACTTTATAATTACTTTAATTATATGTGTTGCTCTTACAATAGGTATTTGCATGTATTTCAGTGATAATAATTCTTATCACATTAATAATTCTAATAGGAATGTAACTGTTGATGATACTGGAATAGCAGATGCAGTAGCTAAAGTATATGATG
>CAZKTT010000007.1:0-16272 GCA_964555755.1 uncultured Mycoplasma sp. | reverse complement strand
AGTGATTCTAGTGTACCAGTATGGGTTATTCCTACTGATGAAGAACTTATGATAGCAAGAGATACTTATAATATATCTAAATAGATTGGATTGAATAAAAATGTATAATAAAATATTTAAAAAAATTAAATCATATAATAATATTGTAGTAGCTAGACATATTGGAGTTGATCCAGATGCTATGGCTAGTCAAATTGCACTTAGAGATTCAATAAGGTTAACCTTCCCTGAAAAACATGTTTATGCTATAGGGAACGGTTCAGTTAAGTTTAACTTCATGGGTAATCTTGATCGAGGAATGAACTACGATAATATGAAAAGTATTCTACTTATAGTAGTAGATACTCCAGATAAAAAAAGAATTGATATGGAAGATTTAACTCATTATGAATCTAGCATTAAAATAGATCATCATCCATTTATGGAAGAGTTCTGTGATATTGAACTTATTGATGATGAAAAGTCTAGTGCATCAGAAATGGTATATGATCTTCTAAAAAATACAAAGCTTGAAATGAATAAAAAAATCTGCGAAACACTATATGCTGGTATAGTAGCAGATACCAATAGGTTTTTATTTAGTAATTCAAAAAGTGAAACATTCGAAGTAGCTAGCGAAATGCTTAAAACTTATAATATAGATATTACAAAGATTTATTTGAATTTATATAAAAGACCATTATCAGAAGTGAAAATGTTTGGATATTTAGCTAGCAATCTAGAAGTAACTGAAAATGGAGTAGGATATATAAAAGTAAAAGATGATATTCTTTCTGAAATGAATGTAGATGCTGCAACATGTGGCAACCTAATAAATGAATTCAATAATACAGAAGAATTATTAGTTTGGGTAACCGCTACAGAAGATTTAAAAAATGAAGTAATCAGAGTTTCTATTAGATCAAGAGGACCTGTAATCAATAAATTAGCAGAAACATTCGGGGGCGGTGGACATGCCCAAGCCAGCGGAGCTAAATTAAAAACATTCAAAGAAGTCGATGATTTAATTAAAAAATTAGATATTTTATGTAGCGACTATACAAAGGGTGATGATGATGAAAATAACTAGTTCTGAATTTATAATAAGTGCTATAAGGCAAAGTCAATATCCTGAAGACAATTTACCAGAGTTTATGCTTGTAGGAAGAAGCAATGTTGGTAAAAGTAGCTTTATTAATACAATTACAAATAATAAAAAAATGGCTAGAGTATCAAATACTCCAGGTAAAACAAGAAATTTAAACTTTTATCTTTTAAATAACAGTTTCTACTTTGTTGATGTTCCAGGATATGGATATGCTTCAGTTAGTAAAAAAGAACAAAGAAAGTTTGGCCTTATGATTGAAGAATACTTAGAAAAAAGACCTAATTTAGTTAGAACATATATGTTAGTAGATTTAAGACATAAACCAAGTGATGACGATGTATTAATGTATAAATATCTAAAATATTATAAATTACCAGTTACAGTCGTAGCAACTAAATGTGATAAAGTAAGTAAATCGAAAAGAGAAAAAGCAGCTAGTGTAATACTAAAAGCCTTGGAATTAGAAATTGGAGATACATTTGTAATGTTATCCAATACAACAAAAGAAGGAAAAGATAAAATATTAAATGAAATAGATAGCTTAGTAGAGGAAACTCTCTAAGTTTTTTTCATACAATAAACTAGGTGAGCTGATGAAATTTATTTCCAAAAACGAAGATTTTACCTTATTTGTTTGTGAAAAAATAGATTTAGATTTTGACTCTATCCATGATTATTTAAAAAAATTAAAAAAAAAAATAAAACAAAAACATAATAAAAATATATCTGGTTTTTATACAGTTAATGTATACAAAAATGATAAATTTGGAGTTATATTTGATTTTAAAAAAGAAGAATATATAGACTTTCTAAATAATCTTCTTGATTTAGATATATCATTAATAACAAATAATAGTATTTTTTTAGAATTTGATGATGTATTTTTAATAAAAAATTTTAATAATGTATACTTTTACAACAACAAATTTTACATTGATATAGATCTAATAAATAAAACAGATTTTTATAAATTAATAGAGTTTTCAAATATTATTTATGGTGAAGAATTAGAAAAAATAAGAAATAAATTTAATTTGTTAATACAATGTTAACAATAAAGTACTAGTTAAAATTAAATATTTATATTATAATATATTTGGTGGTTTATATGATTTTACCTGCAGATAGTTATGTAGTAGTAAATAAGACAATTGTTACTTCGAATGATCGAAAAATAATTACTGATTTATATCAACCAATTATAGGAAATAAAGCAGTATCACTTTACTTTACCCTTTTAAATGATCTGGAGAAGAAAGACTTTATAACAAAGGAATTAACTCATCATCATCTTCAAAGCATAATGCAAATTTCACTAGAAGAAATTGTAAATGCTAGAGAACGTTTAGAAGGTGTAGGTCTTATCAATACTTATATGAAAAAAGGGCCTGTTAACAATTATGTTTATGTCTTATATGGACCACTCAGTGCGAATGAGTTTTTAAATCATCCAATACTTAATGTTGTATTATACAATAACATTGGTAAAACGGAATATAATGAGCTAATAAATTCTTATAAATTACCTAAATTAAACCTTAAAGATTATGATAATATTTCTTTAAAATTTGATGAAGTATTTACTAGCGCTCCAGTTAATTCGTATTTTTCAAACACTGATTTAGTAACAAATAATAAGGGAGAAATTAGCTTTAAAAATGCTATTGATTTTGAACTTTTAGTATCAGGATTAGAAAATATAATGAGTAAAAGAGCTTTTACAAAAGAAATAAAATCACTAATAAACAGTTTATCATTTCTTTATGATATAGACATTGTAACAATGCAAAATCTGATTAAAACATCATTAAATGAAAAAGGAACAATTGATAAAGAAACATTAAGAAAAAGTGCACGAAATTTTTATCAATTTGAGAATAGTGGCAATTTACCAACGCTAATTCATTATTCTCAGCCAAGTCATTTGAAAAGTCCAACTGGTGATTTATCTAATAAAGGCAAAATGATATATACTTTTGAAAATACTAATCCATATCAGTTCTTAAAAAGCAAATACAAAAATGGAAAAGTTATAATGAGAGATATGAAAATAATAGAATCATTATTAATTGATTTAAAACTACCACCAGCTTGCGTCAATGTACTTCTTGATTATGCATTAAGAGTAAACAATATGAAATTAAATAAGAATTATATTGAAACAATTGCTAGTCAGTGGAAAAGATTAGGAATCGAAACAGCAGAAGAAGCTATGAATGCTTGCATAAAGGAATATAACAAAAAAGATAAAATAAAAGAACCAGTAAAGAAAGAAAAAGTTCCTAATTGGTTTAATCAAGATATTGAAAGTAAAAAACTAATGGAAGAAGAAGCAAAAGAACTAGAAAACTTGATAAAAGAGTATAAATAAAAAGAGGTTATTTACAAAAATAACCTCTTTCTTTTAACATTTTTTTTGCTTCTTTCATATTACTTGTTTTATTGATTAATAATAAACCTTCACCAGAAGAATTATCTTTAGTAAAATTATACTTAATAGATTTATTTACTATATTTTGGCGTAGACTTATTTTAGCTTTCTTTTCAGAAATCAAAACTCCATATCTTTCATATTCTGAATGATAGCTTATTTCAGCACTAGTCATATCATTAAAATTATATATCCACTTGTCTTTTTCTTTATACGTCGTTGGCATTCCATCTTTATATTTAACTATAACCTTAGATTTATAATTATTGGTGTTTATTTTACATCTAAGTGAAGGGGACCCAGATATAAAGAATATGCAGACAACTATTATAATAACTAAAAAAATTGATATAACGGCCCCTAGTTTATTCATATTATCACCAATACAATTTTATAATATTTTTTGATATATATCAAGTGATTATTTACTATTTTTTAAAAAGTGCTATAATTGAAAAAGGTGAAAAACATGAAAAATGAAGTAATAAGTTCATATAAAAAAAGTAGTATAGATTATTTTGGAAATAGCAATTCCTTGCATGAACTAGGAGTAAAAGCAAAAAAACTAGAAGATGCAGCAAGCAATCAAATATTAGAAGTTTTAAATCTAAAAAACAAAGAAGTCATTTACACAAGTGGTACTGCAGAAAACTACACAATGATTTTAAAAACCATAAAAAGTGATAAAAATATAGTAACTAATAACAAAGAATTATATGAAATAGGAAAAGACATGAATATAAATATAAAATATGGTGATGTAAAAGAACTAATCGATAAAAATACACAATTAGTATCAGTAACAGATGATATAGAATTACCAGAATATAGTGGACTGCTTCATATAAATATGACAACTTCGAACAACAATTTAAATAAATATAATTTCATAACTCTAGAAGAAATACCAGCTTTTGGATGTTTGATAAAAGATAAAAACATAGTTTTAAAACCTCTTGTCAATGGAGGAAAAAGTACAACTCCTTATCGAAGTGGAACAAGTGCTACTAATTTAATAGTAAGTTTTTCAAAATTAATAAAATTAAAGTATAAAAAATAAATTTTAATCAATACTAGTAATGGGTGATTAAAATGGGCAAAGGCAAACAAAGTATTAGTTGCGATGTACATTCTTGTAAATATTGTGATTGTGAAGAAGACAGTTGTACTTTAAAAGAAATAAAAGTAAAAAATGAAAATGGTATGGCAACTGAAAAAGAAGAAACAATATGTGCAAGTTATAAACTAGATGATGACAAAATTGAAGACTAAATTTAATAGTCTTTTTTTTAATATTTTATGATATACTTATCTAGAGGTGTCATTATGAACGAAACAAACAAATTAAAAACAAAGTTAAAAGATTTTCAAAAACATTTTAATCCTACAAAATCTACATATAAAATATTAGATGATGTTATAAACAACAATTATAGTGCTAAACAAATGATTATTGCACTATCAAGGATAAGAGGAATAAACAAATATCCTGTTGAAGTTAAAAATAAATTTATAGATATAGCAAATGATTTAAAAAAGCTTAGAGCACAAGAAAAGAAAAAAGAAGAAGTGCAAAAGCAAGAAGAAAATACTAAAGAGTTAAAAGACATAATAGAGAAACTAGAAGCAAGTATTAACAAAGAAAAAAAGGCAAAAGAAGAACCAAAGAAAGAAAACAAGAAACAAGAAGAAACAATCAAGAAAGAAGAATCAAAAAAATCAGAAGTAAAGAATGAAAAACAAGAAGAAAAGGAAGAACCAGAAGAAATTAAAGAAAATATGTTTCAAAACATTTTAACTACTAGAGGACTTAAAAAGAGATTAATAATAGCTATAATAATTGTTCTAATTATTACAATAATTATTTTCTTTCTTAAATAATTATAAAAAACATTGCAATATTTCATCATATATTTTATAATATAAATGCATTTGTAATGCTTTTTGGAGTGGTACTCAAGAGGCTGAAGAGGCGCCCCTGCTAAGGGTGTAGGTCGGGTAACTGGCGCGAGGGTTCAAATCCCTCCCACTCCGCCATGATAAAAATAACCCATGATTTCATGGGTTTTATTGTGCATCAAAAGATTCAAACAAAATCTATGCACTTTTTTATTGAAAAAACATCCAAATTATAGTACATTATATACAGATGATAGTAAGGTGATAATATGAAAAATAAAAAAGGTTTTACATTAGTAGAAATGCTTGCAACAATCGTTATATTAGCGGTATTAACAATGATAGCAATACCAACTGTATCAGATAAGATAACAGAATCAAAAAAGAGAGTGCTTTTACAAGATGCAAAAGCTATGATAACAGCAACAACTACAGAGTATGCATCTGGAGCATATGAGACATTAACTGGAGTAGAACAAAAAGACGGTCAAACGATTTTTTCAATGGAAGCAATTAATGACATACTTCAAAAGAAATTAAATAAAAGCCCATTTAATGGTAATTATAGTGATGCTGGGATCATTGTATTAAAAACTAAAAACAGTGATAATACTGCCTCATATAAATATTTTGTATGTTTAATAGATGAAAATGGTAACGGATTTGATTATACCGATACAGAAGAACTAACTACAAAAGATATATTACTAGGGCAAAACATTCGTCATTGTAATGGCATGCCTAAATCTAAGTATGATGTAATCGTTAATGTAATAAATGGCACTGCAATTGATAAAACAAAAAAAGTAAATATCAATGAAAGTGCAACTTTTAATCTAACACCTCCATCTGATTACAATAAAACAAGTGTAACCTGTACAAATAAACAAAATGGAAGTGTTAGTAACAATGTATTAACGGTATCTAATGTAACTGCTAACACTACATGTACAGTAACATATAGTAAAGTTAGCACTGTATTATATAATGATGGAACGCTTATAATAAATGAAAGAGCTGAAGATCGAGCTGCCAACACCGCAGCACATGGTGGAATATATAAAACATATACTGGTATGCTTAATGATAACTCATATGATTTTACTGGAGAAAATTATACAATACCATGGATTAATGAGTACTCCAAAATAACAAGAATAGAAATTGGAGAAAAAATATCACCAAAAAGCACAAGTAAGTGGTTCATCAATTTAAAATATGTTAAATATATAGATTTAACTAATTTAGATTTTTCCAATGTAACTAATACTAGCCAAATGTTTGAAAGGACTGGATATAATAGTTCAGTGACTTCATTCACCATAAAAGGTTTAAATAATGCAGATCTTAGTAATGTGGAAAATGCTTCGAAAATGTTTTATTGGACCGGAGCTCTTGCCACTACATGTAGCATTGGTAATATCTCAAACTGGAACACTTCTAAAATGAAGGATATGAGTTGGTTATTTGCTGCTCTATGCAGAAATGCTACATCGCTAGATTTAGGAGATTTATCAACAAAAACAGTCAATGGTATAAAAAGGTGGGACACATCAAACGCAACAACCATGGAAAGATTATTCGATCAGATGGGACAAGAAGTTAAGAATTTTGAAATAAAGGGTATATCCAACTGGGATGTATCAAAAGTAACAAATATGGAAAGTATGTTTGCTCAAACAGGCTATCATGCTGAAACATGGAAAATTGGAGACCTGTCTAATTGGGACACAAGAAAAGTAACAACTATGGAAAGAATGTTTAGATATGCTGGAGGATTCTCTAATGATGGAAATTCTGCTGAATGGACTAGTAGTATAGGAACATTAAAGGTATATGCAACAAATCTTGATTTGATGTTCGATTATTGCTCTGGAGCAAAAGCTACTTTGAATATTTATAGTAACCCTACAACTTATGAAACCATTTTCCAAGGAACATCTAATAAAACTGGAGCCAAAACTACAGTAAACTATAGTAGTGCTACTACTAACATAGATAATATAATTGCCACAAAAAGTAATTCTCAGTGCAATGTAGTAAAAGGAGTTCAATTAGATTAAAAATTCTTTTTGCTTTATTATGATAAAAATAACCCATGATTTCATGGGTTTTGTTATACCAAAATACTTTTTTTATGTTTATTTATGACAAAAAATGTTATAATGAAAGTAGAGGGAATATATGAAAAGATTAAGCGACATTGAAAAAATATCAATTTTAGTTATTTTAATATCTATAGTACTTATACTTATAGCTTTTTTGTTGTACTCATATATTGTTGTTCCCTCAATTGAATTAAAAGGTGACGAAGAAATAAAAATAGAATTAAATAATTCATATACTGATCCTGGTGCTGAAGCATTCATAGGGAAGCAAGATATTTCAAATAAAATAAAAGTAACTGGCACAGTCAATACCAAAAAAGTAGGAAGCTATAAAATAAAATATTCTGTTACTAACAATATGGGTAATAGAGAAAGAGAAAAAATAAGAATAGTTAAAGTTCAAGATCTAATAGATCCTACACTAAAGTTAAAGGGAAGCAATCCAAGTATAATAAGTTATGGCTCTATCTATAAAGAACCTGGTTACACTGCTAAAGATAACTATGATGGTAATCTAACTAATAAAGTTGTAGTAAAAGGTACAATAGATACTAAAGTTATGGGAGAACAAGAATTGTTTTATATAGTAAGTGATTCATCAGGTAACACAGTTAGAAAAAATAGAACTATAAAGGTTGTAGATAATGAGAAACCAGTAATAACACTAAAAGGTAAAAGTAAAATAGTTTTAAGACTAAATGGTAATTATACAGAACCTGGTTACACTGCTAAAGATAACTATGATGGAGATCTTTCAGATAAAGTTATAGTAACTGGTAAAATCAATACTGCTGTAATGGGAGTATATGAAAAAAACTATACAGTAAAAGATTCTCATAATAATAAAATTACAGTTACAAGAACTGTTCAAGTTGGAACTCAAGACGACATAGATGCTGCGACATATGTTAAGGTTTCTATTAAAGAACAAACACTTTGGTTTTATAAGAATAATCAGTTAGTTCTAACAAGTGATATAGTATCAGGTCAAAAAGGTTCACATGACACTACTACTGGTAGATTTAGAATAGCATCAATGGCAAGAGGAACTTATTTAATTGGAGATGATTATCGTAATTGGGTAGACTACTGGATGTTATTTAATCCTTCTGCTCAACAAGGATTCCATGATGCCGCATGGAGATATAGCTTTGGTGGTAACATATACACATATAGTGGATCTCACGGATGTGTTAATATGCCATTTGAAAAAGCCAGAGCTTTATTTAATGAATTAAGTCCCGGAACTTTAGTAATAATTTACTAAGTAGACTATAAATGATATAATAATATTGCTATTTAAAATATAAGAGGTGCTCATATGTATTTAAAAGAAATAAAAGCATCAGGTTTCAAATCTTTTGCTGATAAAATAAACTTAAACTTAGATGATGAAATAACTTGTATTGTTGGGCCAAACGGAAGTGGTAAAAGCAACATAGTTGATGCCGTTAAATGGGTATTAGGAGAACAATCTATAAAAACACTACGTGGTGATAACAACATGTCTGATGTTATTTTTTCTGGATCAAAAACTAGAAAACCATTAAATTTAGCTTCAGTAACTTTAATTTTCGATAACAGTGATAATTATTTAAAAGTACCATATACAGAAATATCAGTTACGCGTAAAGTATACCGTAGTGGAGAAAACGAATACTTTTTAAATGGCGAAAAATGTCGTTTGAAAGATATAAATGATATGTTTCTTGACAGTGGTATAGGTAAGTATGCTTTTAATATTATTTCTCAAGGGGAAGTAGTTAATATTATAAATTCATCACCATATGACAGAAGAGCTATTATTGAAGAAGCCGCAGGAGTTCTAAAGTATAAAAAAAGAAAAGAAGAAGCCCTTAAAAAACTAGATAAGACAAATGACAACATGGTAAGAATAAAAGATATAATTGCAGAAATAGATACTCAAATTGAACCATTAAAAACACAAAAAGATAGTGCTTTAAAATACCTAGATTATGAAGAAAAACTAAAAGATGTCGAAATAGCATTAATAACACATGATTTAGAAAAACTTAATAATACTTTTCATGAAAGCAATAGTAAAAAAGAAAAACTAGAAGAAGAAATAGCAAAAGAAATGAGTTCTACTTCCAGTAATGATGCTGAAATAGAAACTATAAAAACAAAAATAAATGAGATAAATATAAAGCTTGCAGATCATAATAAAAAATACGTTGAAATAACTAGAGAACTTGAAAAACTAAATGGTGAAAGACAAATATTAAACGAAAGAAGCAAGTATGAAAGTGATAATTTAAAAGTTCATGAAAATATTACTATGTTAAAAGAAAATGAATATAATCTTAATAACAAAATAATAGCTATAAAAGATGATATTTCTATTTTAAATAACAAAATAAATGATATAAATTCTAATATAAATAATTTAAAAGAAGAAGTTGATAGTAACAATAAAGAAAAAAGTTTAATTTCAAACAAACTAATAGAAAAAAGAAAAAATGTTGCAGATTTAGAGTTTAGAATAAAACAATTAACAGATTATATTGAAAGTGGAGCAGGGATAAATATAAATGCTAGAAAAGTATTATCCAATCCTAAGTTAAATGGAATTCACAACACAATATCAAATTTAATTGAAGTAGAAGATAATTATAGTTTAGCATTATCAGCTATCCTAGGAGGTGCTAAAGATTATGTAGTAGTAGACACCCCAGAAAGCGCTAAAAAAGCTATTAATTATTTGAAGGAAAATAATTTAGGAAGAGTAACTTTTTTCCCTCTTTCAGTTATAAAAGAAAGATTTATTGATGCAGAAGTATTAAACAGTTTAAATAATCAAAAAGGTTTCATTGGGATACTATCTGATTTAGTAACTTATGAAGAAAAATATACAAATATAGTAAAAAATCAACTAGGAAACGTTATCTTAGTTGATAATATAGATACTGCCAACAGAATAAGAGACATAGTAAAAAATAAATATCGAATAGTTACCCTAGCAGGAGAAGTAATAAATGTCGGAGGATCTATTACTGGAGGAAAAATAAAAACTAACTCTGTTATTACAGAAAGATATGAACTCAACAAGTATAAAACTGATAAAGAAAATAGTTTAGAAGAATTAAGAAAACTAAATGAAACTTTCAATGTACTAACAGAAAAAGAAAATGAATTAAATAATAGAGTTTTCGAATTAGAAAAGAATAAATTACTATATGAAGAAGAAAAAAATAATAAGGAAGAATTACATGCTTCAATAAATAAGGATTTTGACGCAGTAAAAAAAGAATTATCAGATTTAGGTAACCTAGTAGGAAATACTATAAAAGAAGAAGAAGAACGATTGATGAACGAATACTTTAAATTAAGTGCCAAAAAAGAAGCAATGGAAAAAGAAGCAAAAATAGTATTGGAAGAAAAAGACAAACTAGATGCTGAACTTGAAGAAAAACAAGCTCTTTATAAAACAAGTAATTCAAATATACGAGATTTAGAAAAACTATTAAGAGATTATGAAGTGATTAACTCTAAAACTAGTGTAAAAATGGATAACTTACTTAATATTTTAAATGAAACATATCAAATGACTTTTGAAAAAGCAAAAGAAGAATATATTCTCGAAATAGAAGAAAATATAGCTAGAAAAAATGTTAATGAGTATAAAAGAGAACTTGCAAGTATTGGACCAGTAAATGTCGGAGCAATTGAAGAATTCGACAGAGTAAATACTAGATATGAGTTTCTAAAAAAACAACTAAATGATTTAGAAACTGCTTCTGTAACTTTATTACAAATAATTGATGAATTAGATGAAGTAATGAAAGCAGAATTCATCAAAACATTTAAAGAAGTAGAAGTTGAATTTGATAAAGTATTTAAAGAATTATTTAAAGGTGGAAGCGCTTCTTTAAAACTTACAGATGAAGACAATATTTTAGAAACAGGAGTATTGCTTGAAGCAACACCACCAGGAAAAAAACTAGGAAGTATTTCACTACTATCTGGTGGAGAAAAAGCTCTAACAGCAATAAGTCTATTGTTTGCTATACTAAATATTAAAAAAATTCCATTCTGTTTATTTGATGAAATCGAAGCAGCCCTAGATGAAACAA
The DNA here is from genome assembly GCA_964555755.1 of uncultured Mycoplasma sp. Classification (GTDB taxonomy): domain Bacteria; phylum Bacillota_I; class Bacilli_A; order RF39; family UBA660; genus UMGS1449. Next base: position 4,653 of record CAZKTT010000007.1, on the reverse strand, counting down.
ATGTAGATAGATTTGGATCATATATTAAAAAATATAGTGGATTAACTCAACTATTAATAATTACTCACAAAAAGAAAACAATGGAATATGCCAATACATTATATGGTATAACTATGCAAGAATCTGGTGTATCAAAACTCGTTAGTGTAAAATTAGTTAATTAAGAACTTAATTATAAGTTCTTTTTTAATACTTAATAATTGAATTGTTATATTGTTATATTGATATTATATTAAAATAATGATAAAATAACATATATAAGGAGCGATGATATATGGATAAAACAATGGTTTTTAATATTGATGAACTTGAAAACTATATGATTACTGAAACTTTAGCATATGTAAATGACGCCCTTTGTGAAAAAGGATACAATGGTATTAATCAAATAGTAGGATATTTAATGAGTGGAGATTTGGGTTATATTTCTAGTTATAAAGATGCTAGAAAAAAGATGCAAAAACTTGATCGTGAAACTGTACTTGAAGCTCTTCTTAAATATTATTTAAGGGATGTTCAATGAAATATTTAGGTTTAGATTTAGGAACTAAATCTTTAGGTATTTCTATTTCTGATAAAACTGGATTAATTGCTTCATTTTATCAAAATATTAAATACAATGATGAAAAAGAATTATTTTCTTCTTTAAAAGAAATTTTAGAAAAAGAAAATATTGATAAAATAGTACTTGGTTATCCTAAAAACATGGATAATTCTGAAGGATTTAGAGCAGAAGAAACTTTAGAGTTCAAAGAAAAACTAGAAGATATTTTTTCTGGTGAAGTCATTTTAGAAGATGAAAGGTTAACTACTAAAGTAGCCACTGATGTATTAATAAATGCAGATATGTCCAGAAAAAAAAGAAAAAAAGTAATCGATGGTGTGTCTGCAGTAGTAATACTTCAATCTTATCTTGATCGGAGGAATAATAATGAATGAAGACGAAAAAAAGATAATAGATAAACATATGAAAGATGAAGATATAGAGTTAAAAGAAGATATGTTTATTGGATTCAATGATAAAGGAGAAAAAAAAGTTTTCTACAAATTATTAGAGTTTGATAGTGCTGAAACTGGCAAACACTATCTTGCTTATACTGATAATGAAGCAGATGAAAACGGTAATTTAAAAGCTTATGGTTCAATTGTTATTCAAGATGGAGAATACATGAAGCTTGAAGCAATAACTAATGAAAAAGAGTGGAAAGTAATTGAAACTGCTCTTAAAGTATTACAAGATGAGTTAAAGGAAAATAAAAATGGAGAATGAGAAAAACTATAAAAAGACAAATATATTATTAATTATTGTTTTAGTATGTGCTTTATTTTTGCTATTTCTTACTATTTATTTGTTAACACCTGTTAACAAAAATGGAAAGAATATAGACTTTATTGTTGAAGATGGAGACTCTGTATTAAAAATAGGTAAAGAATTAGAAAAACAGCATATTATAAAAAGTGATAAGTTCTTTTTCTTATACGTTTTTTTGCATGGAAAAAACAATATTTATTCTGCTAAATACAGATTAAATGATAATATGAGTCTAAAAGAAATAGTCAATACATTAGAAAATAATGGTACTAGTAAAAGTGAAATAACTATTACTTTTAAAGAAGGACTTAATATGAAAGAAATTGCCAAAGTTATTGCTAAACAAACTAATAATAGCTATGAAGATGTTCTAGCTTTAGCGAATGATGACGCATATATTAATGAACTTATAAATAAGTATTGGTTTATTACAAAAGATATAAAAAACGCTGAAATATATTATTCACTTGAAGGTTATCTTTTTCCTGATTCATACAATTTTGAATCAAAGAATACTAGTGTAAAAACTATTTTTGAAACAATGCTAAATAATACTGATAAAAAATTAAGTAGTTATAAAGAACTATTCAATAAAACTAAATACACTCCTCATCAAATATTAACCCTAGCTTCAGTAGTTGAACTTGAAGCAATAAGTGATGCTTCACGTAAAGATGTCGCAGGAGTATTCTACAATAGATTAAACAAACACATGACTTTAGGCAGCGATGTAACAACATATTATGGAGTAGGAAAAAGTATGACTAGTGATCTTACAGAATATGAATTAAGTTCAAGTAATGGATACAATACTAGAGCAGCGGGAATGGAAGGAAAACTTCCAGTAGGGCCAATATGTAATCCTTCACTTTCTGCCATAAAAGCTGCCTTAAATCCAAATGAACATGACTATTATTATTTTGTAGCAGATCGTAATGGTAAAGTATATTTAACAAAAACTTATGCAGATCATGAAAAAATAATTGCAGAATTAAAATCAGAGGGATTGTGGTTAGAATGGTAAAAAATGATAACATATATGGAGACCTTATAGACATAAAGAATAATGCATTAGAAGAAGGTATTCCTATTATGCAAGATGACACTATGGATTTTGTTAACAACTATATTGTAAGTAGTAATAAAAAGAAAATATTAGAAATAGGTACTGCAGTAGGCTATTCATCAATTATGATGGCTCTTGCAGCTCCTTTTATAAGTATAGTAACAATTGAAAAAGACAAAGATAGATATTTTAAAGCATTAAAAAACATTAAAAAAATGGGTCTTGAAGATAGAATAACTTTAATATTCAATGATGCATTAGAGGTCAAATTAAAAGAAAAATTTGATCTTATAATTATAGATGCTGCTAAAAGTAAAAATTTAGAATTTTTTAAAGCATTTGAAAATAATCTAGAAGTAAATGGTTCAATAATAACAGATAATTTAAGTTTTCATGGGTATGTAAATCAAGATATTGAAAATATTTCTAGCAAAAACATTCGAGGTCTTGTTAGAAAAATAAGAAACTATATAGATTTTTTAAAGAATAATGCTAGATATAAAACTAAATTCTATGATATAGGAGATGGAATATCTGTTACAGAAAGAAGGCTGTAGGATGAAAATAATTGTTAAAAATAAAAGTATTAAGAATGCAGATGCATTCCTTTTTGGTATAAAGGACTTATCACATGAAAATAATGCTCTTTCAATTAAGGAATTATCTAATTTAAAGCTTGATAATGTATTTGTTTCAATAGATAAGAATATATTTAATGATGATTTGCCTTTGCTAGAAAAAACTCTAACAGAGTTAAATAAATTACCCATTAAAGGAATATTCTTTTACGATGTAGCAGTATTATCAATAAGTAAAAGATTAAACCTAACAACACCATTAATTTGGAATCAAAACTTCTTAACCACTAACTATAGTACTTGTAACTATTATAAAGAAGAAGGCGTAAAAGGAACATTACTATCTTCTGAAATAACTAAAGATGAAATAATTGAAATTGCTAATAACACAGATATGGATCTATATTTAAATATATTTGGTTATCAATTAATGGCCATTTCTAAAAGAAAACTTGTAAGTAGTTATTTTGATTTTATTAATAAAAAAATACAAAGTAAAAATATCACCATCAAAGAAAACAACATTAACTATTTTGTAGAAGAAAGTGATTTAGGAACTAAGTTTTATAGCCCTAAGATTTTAAATGGTATAAAATATTTAAAAGATTTTGAAGAATCAGGAATAAAGTATATTATTTTAGATGATGAGTTAATTGAAGAAACAAAATTCGTTGAAGTAGTGAACATATATAAAAAAGCTTTAGACAAAAAAGAAGATTTAAATCTTCTAGAAAGGGATATAAATAGTATTTTAGACACAAGTACATCATTTTTAGATCAAAAAACTATTTATAAGGTGAAAAGAAATGATTGAATTATTATCCCCAGCAGGAGATTTAGAAAAATTAAAAATAGCTTATTTATATGGAGCGGATGCCTGCTATATCGGAGGAAAAGAGTTTAGTTTAAGAGCAAATGCCAGTAATTTTTCTTTAAAAGATATTGAAGAAGCATGTGATTTTGCCCATAAAAACAATAAAAAACTTTATGTAGCAGTAAACATAGTTTTTCACAATGAAGATTTAACTGGTTTAAAAGAATATTTAAAAGAACTAGAAAGAATTGGCATTGATGCAGTAATAATAAGTGATCCAGTAGTTCTTGATATAATAAACAAAAATAGTATTAATTTAGAAGTACATCTAAGCACTCAAGCAAGCACCACTAATAGTGAAAGTGTTAGATACTGGATGAAAAAAGGTGTAAAAAGAGTGGTTTTAGCACGAGAAGTAAATAGGGATGACATAAAAAAAATAATTGAAGACACAAATTGCGATATAGAAGTATTTTTGCATGGTGCAATGTGCACTTGCTATTCTGGTAGATGTGTTTTATCTAACTACTTTACTAATCGCGATTCCAATCGCGGTGGATGTGCTCAAGTATGTAGATTTTGTTTTGATTTAGAAGAAAATTATGAACCAAAGTTTTCTATAGCAACAAAAGATTTAAATTTAGGATCAGATATCCCTGATTTAATTGATATTAAAGTAAAATCTCTCAAGGTTGAAGGAAGAATGAGAAGTGTATATTACATAGCTACTGTAATAAGTTGTTATCGAAAACTAATAGATGCATATTATAATAATAGCTTTACAAATGAATTATTCTTAGAAACTAAAAAATACCTAGATAGAGTAGCAAATAGAGAATCCACTAATCAGTTTTATAAAGGTGATGTAGATTATAACGATCAA
>CAZKTT010000006.1:8387-16356 GCA_964555755.1 uncultured Mycoplasma sp. | reverse complement strand
AATGCTTTTAATCTAGAACAAAATAGTGAAGTAGAAATTATTAATTAATTTCTATTTTTTTTGCTCACATAATCTTCTATTTTTTTTATAACTTCATCATTAGGAAAACTATACTCATCGAAAGTAATACCAATTTCATATAATTGATATTCGGTAAGTAAACCTAAATCATCAATTAAATAACACAAGTATTCATTCATAATATTTCTTTTCATTTTTCCTCACTATATTATCAGGTTCAGTTCCTTTTAAGTAATAAAGAACCTTTTTATTTTCATTTTCATTAGTAATAGGCAGTCCTGAAACAGGATTTGCGAGTACTCCGACAACATTTTTTGGAACGTTATACCATCGTGATGAAACATTTTTCAAACGCTCCTCCATGCTAACAGCCCAAGATTCTTTATTTCCGTTGATCACTTTACTGTCAATCTCCTTATTATCATCGTACCCAGCCCAGGAAGCAAAAACAAGATTTGGATTATAACCAATAATCCAAGCATCAGTATCAGTGCTACCACTTTTAATTGCATATTTATGTGTGATTTTATTCACAAGATTGATACAAGTAGGATAGGTATAATCAATTAAATTTACATCATAAGAACCAGTTAATAATTCACTAATTAAAAATGTTATGTCACTATCTAAAATATATTCATCATTTTCCTCCTTAAACTCATATAAGATGTTGCCTTTATTATCAATAACTTTATTAATCAAATGAGGAGTAACTGGTTTTCCACCATTAGCTAAAACAGAATAGGCATTTACTAGTTCTACAATATTAACCTCATATGCTCCAAGAGGTAAAGAAGGCGTTTTTTCTATTTTTGATTTAATACCTACCTTCTTTAAAGTATTATAAAGTTCCTCTTCTCCTAAGAACAAATGTGTTTTTACCGCATAAATATTATCTGAATATGCTAATGCGGCTGCTAAAGAGATCTCTTTATTAGCATAAATATTACCAGCATTAGTAGGAGTATATGTTTTCTTATTATCAAAATAAAAAGTAGTAGGTTTACTAAAAAAAGTAGTACTGGCAGTAAAACCATTTTCTAGTGCTCTATAATACAAAAAGGGTTTAATAGTAGATCCTGGTTGTCTATAAGAACTAGTTACTCTATTAAACTGACTTTTACCATAATTTATCCCTCCGATTAAAGCAATAATACCACCATCGTTAGGATTCATCATGACTTTAGCGGTTTCTATTTCATTATCTACAGCATTTTTTTCTAAACCCAATTCCAAAGCTTTTTGTGCTTCTATATCGAGATTAGTATATATTTTAATATTCCCAGTATCTAAATAACTTTTAGGGATAGTATCAATTTTATTTAACTCATTCATAACAGCATCATTATAATAAATAAGAGAAGTAAGTTCATTATTAAAATCATTTGCCTTAAGATTAAGTTTTACTCTATAAGCCCCGATCATTTCTTCCTTTGTTATATATTTATTATTATACATACGTCGAAGTACAATTTTTTGTCGCTTTTTAGCTTCAGTATAATTATCAACTGGGGAATATTCAGAAGGACTATTTGGAATTCCAGCTAAAATAGAGGCTTCTGCAAGTGTTAAGTTACTAGCACTTTTACCAAAATAATACTTAGAAGCATTATTTATTCCATACATTCCATGTCCATAATTAATAGTATTTAAATAGCCCTCCAATATCTCATTCTTAGAATAATGAGTCTCCAAGTCATATGTAAGCCACATTTCTTTCCATTTTCTTTTCCATGATTTCTCAAAATCTAAGAATAAATTCTTAGCATATTGTTGAGTTATAGTTGATGCTCCTTGTACAATTTCACCAGATGTAGCATTAGCTAAAAGAGCTTTACCAATTCTTGGATAATCAAAACCCCAGTGTCTATAAAAGTTTTTATCTTCCACACTAATCGTAGCATTTATAATATTTTTATTTATATCTTTTAAATCAATCCAAGAATCATAACCATTTCCTTTAAAAGCGAGTTTGTTTTTATTATCATATAAAGCAAAGGCATTAGCACTACTAATATCTATCTTAGGCGTCACAGCACCATAACAAAAACCAATAACATTAAATAGTACAAAAACACCAATAAAAAAAATAACAATTGTAGTAGAAATTCGCCATATTTTCATATTAACACCTTTTTTCTAAAATTTAGTATGAAAAAAAATATAAAAAATATGTAAACTTAAGAAAAAATATGCTATAATCTCCTTGAAATGGAGATAGTATGAAAAAAGAAAAAATATCTATATTAATAAATGACTATTCAATTAAAGGAATTGGAACTAATAAAGATAATATATTATCGATAAAAGATAATGAAGTTATGACAACTTTTGATTTAAAAAATTTGGTCTTAACGAGAGCAAGTAGTGACAATAAAATTAAAATAGATTTTTTAAATAAAAAAGTTATTTATTTCATTCCAACAGAAAACAAAGAATTTTTTCAAAAATTAACTATATTTTCATTGACTAATAACACTAAACAAGTTATTATTAGTTATCAGATAGAAGAAAACAAATTTCTTCTAGAAATAAATCATGAAACAATACGATAAGATAACATATAATGAGTTAAAGAAAGGAAGTATATTATGGCAAAAACAAAATTTACAAAAGAGGAATTAGAACTTATGTCATATAATGATATTGCTAATATTTTATTAACTGAAAAAACAAAGCAATCTACACTTGATTTATTTACAAAAATTGTTGAAATGTTAGAATTACCAAAAAAGGTATTAGAAAATAAAATAGGAGAATTTTATACAGCACTTACCAATGATAAAAGATTTATTTTATTAGAAGATGGTAACTGGGATTTAAGAGTTAATCATAAAAGTCAAAAATTAGATCTTGATGATGATTTAGAAGACTATGATGAAGAACAAGAAGATGATTATGATGATATGCCAGAAGATGAAATAGTTGAAGACACATATTCAGATGATAGTGACGATAACGATACAAACGATGTTGCTGAAGAATATAAGAATTTAGTAATTGTAGAAGAACAAGAATTAGAAGAAAATTAGGTGATAAAATGATCGAAAGATTAGATAAAATTAGTAGCCGATATGAAGAAATAAAACAAGAATTAACTAAACCTGAAACACTAGATAATATTGATTTATTAACAAAATTATCAAAAGAACAAAGTGATTTAGAAGAAGTTGTAACAAAATATAAAAAATATAAACAAGCTATAAAACAAATAGAAGAAGATAAAGAACTTCTAAAAGATAATGAACTAAAAGATATAGCAGCAGAAGAATTAAAGAACTTAGAAATAGAAAAGAAACAAATAGAAGAAGATTTAGAAGTATTACTTTTACCAAAAGATGAAAATGATGAAAAAAACATAATAATGGAAATAAGAGGAGCAGCAGGTGGCGATGAAGCCAATATATTTGCAGGAGATCTTTTTCGTATGTATCAAAGATATGCAGAAGGAAAAGGTTGGAAAGTAGAAATAATAAATGCGGAAGAATCAGCAAGTGGAGGCTTTTCACAAATTGAGTGCATAATAAAAGGGGAAAACGTATATTCAAGATTAAAATATGAAAGTGGAGCACACAGAGTACAAAGAATACCTGAAACTGAATCTGGTGGAAGAATTCATACTTCTACTGCAACAGTTATTGTTATGCCTGAAGAAGATAATATAGAAATAGAAGTAAAACCAGAAGATATAAAAGTAGACGTTTATAGAAGTGGCGGAGCTGGAGGTCAATCAGTAAATACAACTGATTCTGCAGTAAGAATGACACATATTCCAACAGGAATAGTAGTAACTTGTCAAAATGAAAGAAGCCAACTTCAAAATAAAGAAAAAGCCCTTCAAATACTAAAATCAAAGATTTATGAAGAAGAACAACGAAAAAAAGATGAAGCTGAAGGAAAAGAAAGAAAAAGTAAAATAGGTACAGGAGATAGATCAGAAAAAATTAGAACCTATAATTACCCACAAATTAGAGTAACAGATCACAGAATAGGATTAACATTAAACAAGTTAGATCGTATAATAGATGGTGATTTAGAAGAAGTTTTAGATGCTCTAATTAATGAAGATCAAAAGAGGAAATTGATGGGGAATGACAATTAAAAACATTTTAAATAATAAAAATATCGATAAAAACCAAAATAAACTTGCCATAGCGCAAGTTTTAAGTCTTTCTATACCAGAAATAATGATATATAAAGATAGAAAATTAACAAAAAAAGAGCAAAAAAACTATAATAAAATTAAAAGAAAACTTGAAAAAGGAATACCTATTCAATATATATTACAAAAAAGTTCGTTTTATGGATATGATTTTTACATAAATAATAATGTGTTAATACCAAGACCTGAAACCGAGAGATTAGTAGAAATAACTTATAAAATTATTAAAGAAAAGTTTAATAAAAAAGTAAAAATACTAGATATTGGTACAGGATCCGGTGTAATAGCTATAACACTTAATAAATTAGTAAAAAATAGTGAAATAATAGCCACTGATATATCAAATAAAGCTTTAAAAGTAGCAAAAAAGAATCAAAAGATACATAAAACAGATATAAAATTTATAAAAACAGACCTATATAAAGGAATAGATAACAAATTTGATATAATAATAAGCAATCCTCCATATATTGAGTACGATTCAAATAAAATAGAACAACAAGTGAAAGAAAATGAACCAGAATTAGCATTATTTGCTAAAGATAATGGATTATACTATTATGAACAAATATTAAAAAGTATTGATAAAATAATCAATAAAAAGCACATTATAGCCTTCGAAATAGGAGAAAACCAAGGGAATGATATAAAAAAGATGGTTAAAAAGTATTTACCAAAAGATGAAATTTTCTTAGAAAAAGATTATAATAATTATGAAAGATATTTATTTGTATTAGGAGGTTTGGAATGAATAATTTAAAAATATATAATAACAACTGTCGAAGAGAAGTTCTAAATATGTACCAACTGGAAAAACAAGAATCTGAATATAAACTAGGCAAAACATTATCTGCAGCATCAAATAAAGGTTATGAAAGATTTTGTCAAGAAGATTCAGTTATCATACTAGAGCATCCATCAAATGATGAAATAAAGCTTTTAGCAGTAGCAGATGGAATGGGTGGTCATGGAGATGGCGATTTAGCTAGTAATAGCGTAATTAAAAAAGTTATAAATTGGTTTGAAGAAGAAGACTTCACAACAGAAAACTTTGATAATATTAAAGAAGATTTGAATAATATGCTAATGAGAGTTTTAGATAATACAGGCATAAGATATTTTGCTGGAACAACATTATCCCTAGCGGTAATAGGTACAGAAGAAACATTAATTGCCAATATAGGTGATTCAAGAATATATACATATACTAATGGTAAACTAACTCAAGAAACAATAGATGATTCAGATGTACAAGAATTGTATGAAGAAGAAGTAATTCCTTCAAAAGAATTAATGAGATTTCATAAAATAAGTAATTATATAACCCAAGCATTAATAAAATCACCATCAGAATCAAAATATAAATATAAAATACAGTACAAAACTGTTGCTAATGATTATGATAAATTACTAGCAGTAACTGATGGTGTAACAGACTGTTTATCAACAAAACAATTAGAAAAGATTGTAAAAGAAGAAGATGATAATTTAGCAGAAACAATAGTAAATAGAGCGCTAGAAAACTATAGTTATTTAAAAGATACAATTGCTGAACTACCTGAACAAGAGAAAAAATCAGTAAAAGAGATATCTGAAATAATAGAAGAAGATTACTATAAAGTGATAAAAGGCGGAAAAGACAATGCTACTGCAGCAGTATATGTAAGAAAAAAATGAATAAAAAATAAGAATAGATATCATTATTCATATAGGTGATATAATGAAACAAACTATTCTTTTTTTATGTGCATTAGCAATGCTATTTACAATATCCAATATATATAAAGAAGATTATTATATAATTCCAGATGAATCAATCAGAATTAGAATTATTCCAAATAGTAATAATTTAAAAGATCAATTATTAAAAAACATAATAAAAACTAATATTGAATTAGAAATAGAAAATGATTTAAAAAATGCAAAAACTATAGATGATAGCAGAATAATCATTAAAAACAACATAAATAACTATAAAACAATAGTGCAAGAAGTATTAAAAAATGAAAAAATAAAACAAAATTATCAAATAGACTATGGGTATCATTACTTTCCCACTAAGAAATATAAAGGAGTAATATATAAAAGTGGCAATTATGAATCACTATTAATAACAATAGGACAAGGTAAAGGAGATAATTGGTGGTGCATATTATTTCCACCATTATGCCCATTAGAAACAGAAAATAATGATATAACTAATGTTGAATATACGTCATATATAAAAGAACTATTTAATAAATATATAAAAAAATAGTTCTTTTTTTATATATTGTTGACAAATAAACAAAATAGTGCTAGAATAATGCACAATCCATTTAGAAGGGGGAATTTTGGTATGGATAAAGGAAAAGCAAATATTGATGTGTTATTAGATACTAATAACAAAATCATCCAAATTGTTGTAAATGGAGTAGAATACATACGTAGAGATAACGAAACAGTAGAAGAATTTTTTAACAAAGTAGAAACAGATGTAAGAATCAATCAACAAATTGATTTATGGGAAAGTTGGAATAAAGATACCAACGAAAATCTAAAAGTGGAAACAATAAAAGAAAAAGAACCAGAAATAGTAACCCCTGTAAAGGTAAGAACTAAAAAAGGTTCTAGTTTCTCACTTAAGAAAAGAGTAGCAGCTGTAGCAGTCGCAGCAGTTGTAGCATTATCATCAGGATTTGGATATGCTAAATTAGCTCAAAGCAAAATCGTACCAAATGTTAAAGCATATGCAGCAGATGAAGAAGGAATTGCAATAGATGAAGATAATGCAGCGTTAAAAAATATCTACGAACAATTAGCTAAGTATAAAGATGGTCAAAAATGGATTGAAAGATTACAAGCAATCGATAGTCACCAAAAAGAATTTAATACCAGAGCAAAAAAATACCCAGACGGTGATGGAGATCATTTATATATTAAGGCTGAAGAAGCCGCAGCAATCGATTCAATCTCAAACGCAACAAATATGACTATTCCATCAACACTACCATCAGAAGAAGTTTGGTGTTTATATCTAGATGGTAGCAAGTATGAAACAGAATCAATCTTAGGTTCTGGAAAAACAAATGATGTAGAAAAATTAATTGTAGACAAAGAAACATACAATAACTACAACACAATTGAAGATGCAGCACAAGATTTACTAGATGGTAAAAAAGGAGTTAACAAGAAAGTCATAACAGCAGCTTATGAACATGATCCAGTTACAAGAGTTCACACTGACTATGTTGGTGTAGGCACTGCTCTTGCAATAGAAGGCAATATTAATGTTAAGAACTTTGAAAAATCACAAAAAGAAGCAGTTAAAGGTAATTCTTATGCAAACAAATTATTATCAAAGATTGAAGCAAAAGAAGATTTAACTACTCATTTAGATGACAAACTTGTCTTAGCTCAAGAAGCATTCACCATCATGGATGAAGAAAATATTAAAGTAAAACTTGATGAAAGAGCTGATTATAATATTTCAACAACTGATAGAATGAAGAAATTAACTGAAAACTTTGTAATAAGTATTTCTGATAGTGGTACAAAGACATATACTTACACAACAACAAATGGTAAGAGAGTAACTATGTCTGAAAAAGAATTCAGAGAAAAATATGGAAACACAACAGCCGATAAGCTTATTGATGAAGCAAACAAAAAAGATAAAGTAGTAGATACTGATGGTGATGGAAAAGCTGATGCAACAATAGATGAATCAAAGAAAATAAGCGATGAAAAGAAAAAAGAAGTTTATGATGACAAAGCTAGTTATGAAAGAGGTAGAGCAGATGGTGT
>CAZKTT010000006.1:0-8287 GCA_964555755.1 uncultured Mycoplasma sp. | reverse complement strand
AAAAAGTAAAATCAATTGAACGTGATAACGAAGTAATTGAAATAAATGAAAATGAAAACACTTCTAAAGTAGTTAGAAGTAGATTGGCATAATGTAAGGGGGTAAAAATATGAATAATTATCAAAATAATGGACAACCAGTTCAATATTATAATAATGGATATAATAGAAGACCATTAAGTAGTTACATAATTAGATTTTTATTAGCATTCTTATTTGCAGCATTATTAATATTTATACTTTTATGGTTATTCCCAACTAAATCAGCATTAAATCCATTGTATGATAGAATTTTCCAAGATAACTTAAATACAATGAAAGAAGTTTCAACAGCTTATTATACGACAGAAAGATTACCAAAAAATGAAGGCGATACCAAGAAAATGACACTTGGAGAAATGCTTGAAATGAAACTTTTAACTGATGTAAAAGACAAAAATGGTAATACATGTGATGTTAATAATTCATATGTTGAAATAACAAAACTTGAAAAAGAATACAAATTAAAAGTAAATTTAAAATGTGGTAATGAAGAAGATTATATTATAACTTATTTAGGATGCTACAATTATTGCTTAAATGATATATGTGAAAGACAAAGAGAAAAAGAAACAAAATCAGTAGCAGCTGCAATTGGTAGAACTATTGGTGGAAATAGTTATATTCCACACTACAGTACTTATCCAGCAATTCAAACTCCTGCTACTAAGTATGTTACTTATAAAAATGTAATTCACAGAAATATAGTTCATAAAGTAGTTAAAATACAAAATGTTACTAAAAAAATCATTAACAAAATAACAAATATAACTATTATAGTAGTTCCTGATAAACCAGAAAAACACTATTGTGAAGTAGTAGATGGTGTATACTATGATAAAAACGGTAAAAAGGTAACACAAGAAGAATTTAACAAATCATGTAACCCAGAACCAGAAAAACATTATTGTGAAATCATAGATGGTATATATTACGATAAAGATGGTAATATAGCTAGTCAAGAAGATTACAATAAATCATGTAATCCAGAACCAGAAAAACATTACTGCCAAGTAATTGATGGTGTATACTACGATATAAATGGTAATGTAGTAACTGAAGAAGAATACAACGCATCATGTAATCCAGAACCAGAAAAACATTACTGCCAAGTAATCGATGGTGTATATTATGATAAAGAAGGAAACATCGTTAGCGAAGAAGAATATAATGCATCATGTAATCCAGAACCAGAAAAACATTATTGTGAAATCATAGATGGTATATATTACGATAAAGATGGTAATATAGCTAGTCAAGAAGATTACAATAAATCATGTAATCCAGAACCAGAAAAATATTACTGTGAAATAGTAGATGGTGTATACTATGATAAAGAAGGAAATATCGTTAGTGAAGAAGATTACAATAAATCATGTAATCCAGAACCAGAATACAGATATTTATATGAAAAAGAAGAAACAATACATCATGAAAAAGAATATAGCGATTGGTCTCCTTGGTCAGAAAATATAGAATATGACCCAAATAATAACAATATCAATTGGGGTAAACATGAATTTGATTGGTATGAAAAGAATGGATCAAAAACAATAACTACAACTAAATTAGTAAATGATACAACAAAACCAATCTATAAGAAGACTCAAGTATATATTGGATCATATCCAAGATGGACTTGTGGTAACTATGAATTCTATATAGATACAACTACTCAAACAACATACAAAGTAACAACAGGATGGACAAGAGTAGGAACAGTAACAAGTTCAAGTATATTATCTGATAGTAATAATACTAAATATGTTATAGATTCAATAGATTATGAAGTATGTGATAATGATGCATGTTCTACAACACCAAGATATACATATATAAAATATACAAGAACATCTTCAGCAACAAGTGATGTTGGTACATCAGAATCTGAAATGAAAGCTAAATGTACAAATGTAATTAGAAAAGATATCCCAGTTTATACATATGATGATGATTTCGTAGCATATGAAAAGAAAAGAGTAACAACAACAGAAACAATTTATTTATATCATATGAAAACTCGTAAATTAATTCACGATGAATACACAGATACAAAGAAATACACAGCATGGTCAAGATCTGATCACGATGCTACATTAATTGAACAAGGTTATGAATATACTGGAATAAAAGAATTAATTACTGCATAAAATTAAGCAAGACATTATGTCTTGCTTTTTCATATGTAATAAAATAAAATATATTTAGGAGGGCTTATGGAAAAAAAGAATTTGTATATAGATTTTGATGGAGTAATTTTAGATACGATAACCCCACTCTATGAAGGAATAGAAAAAAATAAATTAAAGACAAGTGAAGAAAGAAGAGTATTTATTGCAAATTATCCATGGCAAAATATAATAAATGATGAACATATAATTGCAAATGCTATGGAATGCATTCAAAAAATAATAGATAGTGAAAAGTTTAATTTAGCAATTTTAACTCATATAAATTCATTAAATGAAGGAATTTTAAAAACAAAATATTTAAGAAAGTACTTCAAAGATATAACCATTATTTTATGCCCTAAAGAAATTTCAAAAACAAAAATGGTTCATTCCAAAGATTCAATTTTAGTAGATGATTATGCCGGTAATTTAAGAGAATGGGAAAAAGAGGAAGGAATATCTGTAAGATTTAGTCAAAAAGGAAATAGTAAAGGATACAAAGTAATAAAGAAATTAGATGAAATAATTGATATGTTTTAATTGAAAAAAATAGTAAAAAATGATATTATAATACTAGTAACCAACCTAGTAAATAGGCATATATTAAAGTAGAAAAGTAGAGGTAGTTATTATGAAAAAAATCATTGTAGATCATGCAGATGAATTAAAAGGAACAATCAGAATCAGTGGAGCAAAAAATGCTGCAGTAGCAGTTATTCCAGCTGCTATATTAACAGATGAAGAGGTTACCATTTGCAATGTGCCTGAAATTTCTGATATTGATTCATTAGAAGAAATATTAAAGTTTTTAAATATCGATGTAAAAAGAGCAACAGAAACTATCGTTATTAATCCTAAAAAAATAGAAAACAAAATAATTCCAACGTCAATTTCAAATAAATTAAGAGCTTCTTATTATTTCATGGGAGCACTTCTTACTAAGTATAAACACGTAGAAATGCATTTTCCAGGAGGATGCAAAATAGGAGCAAGACCTATTAATCTTCACTTAGAAGGATTCAAAAAATTAGGAGCTACTGTAAAAATAGATGGTGATAAGTACATAATTGATGCCAAGGAATTAAAAGGTGATAATATTTATTTAGATGTCGCTTCAGTTGGAGCAACAATTAATATAATGCTAGCAGCAACCAAAGCTGAAGGAGTAACAGTAATAGAAAATGCTGCAAGAGAACCAGAAATAGTGAATGTTGCAACATTTTTAAACAATATGGGTGCAGAAATATCAGGAGCAGGAACAAGTATAATAAAAATAAAAGGTGTAAAGAAATTAACTAAAGCATTTATAGAAATAATTCCTGATCGTATTGAAGCAGGAACATATATTGTTTTAGGTTCTTTATTAGGAAATAGTTTAAAAATAACAAATATAATACCAGAACATTTAGAAGCTTTAACTTTAAAACTTGAAGAAGCCGGTGCAAATATAGAAGTAAATGAAGATAGTATTACTTGTACTAAGTCAGATAATTTAAAAGCAATTAATATCAAAACATACTATTTTCCAGGATTTGCTACAGATTTGCAACAACCATTCTCAGTTTTCTTAACACAATGTAAAGGGACATCAAAACTTGAAGAAAGTATTTATGAAAATAGATTTATGCATGTACCTTATTTAAAATCTATGGGTGCTAATATAACAATAAATGAACGTATTGCTACTATTAATGGACCAACAAAGCTTAAAGGTGCTGAAGTAGTTGCTACAGATTTACGTGCAGGTGCCTCTTTAGTAATTGCAGGACTTGTAGCAGAAGGTAAAACAACAATTGATGAGGCAGAACATATACTAAGAGGTTACGAAGGAATAATAGAAAAACTAACTAATGTTGGGGCAACCATTAAATTAGAAGAAAATACTTGCAAAAAAAGCTAATTTTTGCTATACTAACAAAGAATTATTATTACTATGACTTAAAAAAGTCATGGCGGAAGGAGCGATAAAATGAAAAAAGAAAATCGTATGCCACAAAAAGAAGTAACATTTAAATGTTTATGTGGTAATAGTTTTAAAGCTATGTCAACATCAGATCAAGATGAAATACATGTAGAAATATGTTCAAATTGTCATCCATTTTATACAGGTAAACAAGGAACATCTACATTAACAGGTAATGTTGAAAAGTTTAAACAAAAATATGGAATGAAGAACTAATAAGTTCTTTTTTTTTATAAAAAATTATTATATAATAAAAGCAGGTGATGAAATATGAAAATAGCTATAGCTAGTGATCACAGAGGATATAGTTTAAAAGAATATTTAATTAAAGAATTAAGCCTAAATTATGAAGTATTAGATTTAGGTACTAATAGTGAAGAAAGTGTTGATTTTCCAATATACGGAATAAAATTAGGAGAATCAATAAAAAATAAAGAAGCAGATCTTGGAATAGCTATCTGTGGGACAGGAATAGGTATATCAATCGCAGCCAATAAAGTAAAAAATATAATGTGTGCCAAAATAAGCAATGAAAAAGAAGCACTTTTGGCAAAAGAACATAATAATGCCAATGTAATAGCACTATCAGGAGATACAAATCCACAAGAAGCACTAAATATGATAACAGTGTTTTTAAATGCTAAACCAAATAGCGAAGAAAAATATCAAAGAAGAATAAATCAAATCAAGGAATACGAAAATGAGTATTAAATTTTTGCTATATTTAATAGTTACTCCATTTGTAATATTTGCTTTAGATTCAATTAATATTAATGCAATATTTAAAAAAAATAAAATTTTTCAAGCAAGATTGTTTTATTTCTTCATAGCAATATCTTTAATTTATTTAGTTACAAATTTCATTTTTGATTGTGCTTCTATATCCAAAATATTTTAAAAAATGTATATAACCTCATTATTTGTTAATACTTATAATGAGGTGATTTTATGATAAAAAGAAGTACTAGATATTATTTATTACAAGGAATAATAGTTTCTGCAATAGCATTAATGTGTTTTTTAGGATATTTTGTAACAAAAACATTCACAGTATCAGAACCAACAGAAAATATAAGTTATGTATCATATGAGGTATTAACAGATAATGTTATGCCAGTTTTAAATGAAACACCACAAGAAGATACAGATATCATTAGACCATATACTAATACTGAAGTAACAGTAGGAAAAAGTTATTATGATTATCAAGGAGAAAATGATAATCAAGAAAAATCAATTGTATACTATGAAAACACTTATATCCAAAATCAAGGTACAGATTATGTATTAAAAGATGAATTTGATGTTAATTCCATAGCAGACGGTGAAGTAATATCAATAACAAAAGACGATATTACAGGAAGTACTATAAAAATAAAGCATAATAATCTAATTAGCGTTTATCAATCAGTAAATAATATCAAAGTAAAGGAAAAAGAATCAGTAGTAAAAGGACAAGTAATAGCTACTAGTGGAACAAACAATATAGGTAGTGATTTAGGGAATCATTTACATTTTGAACTATATAAAGACAATATTTTAATAAATCCTGAAGAATACTTTAACCAAGGTAATTAGAATGTTTAATAAAGATATAGGTATAGATCTAGGTACGGTAAATATATTAATATATGTAAAAGGAGAAGGAATTGTATTAAATGAACCTAGCGTAATTGTAATAGATGAAGAAACAAAAAATGTAATAGCAGTAGGAGAAGAAGCACATAATATGCTGGGTAAAACACCAGGGAAATTAAAAGTTATAAAACCAATGCAAGATGGGGTAATAGCAAATTTTGATATGGTTGAAGCGTTATTAGAGCAATTTCTAAAACGAATAAAAAATAATAACAAACTATTAAAACCTAGAATATTAATATGCTGTCCTTCGAATATAACAGAAGTTGAAAAAAATGCAATAAAAGAAGTAGCAGAAAGAACCGGAGCAAAAAAAGTATTCATTGAAGAAGAGCCAAAAGTTGCAGCAATTGGAGCAGGATTAGATATAGGAAAACCAATAGGTAATATGGTTGTCGACATAGGAGGTGGGACAACCGATATTGCAGTATTATCACTAGGTAATATAGTAACAAGTGCATCACTTAAAGTAGCGGGTAATATTTTTGATCAAAATATAATTAATTATATAAAAGAAAAATATAAACTACTAATTGGTGAAAAAACAGCAGAAGAAATAAAAATAACTATTGGTACAGTAAAACTAGGAAAATCTAAAGATAAAATGAAAATAAAAGGAAGAGATTTAGTAGGTGGTCTTCCAAAAACAATCACTATTACAGGAGAAGAAGTAGCGGAATCATTAAATGAAAGTATAAAAAAAATAGTTTCCATGATAAAACTAGTTCTAGAACAAACACCTCCAGAATTATCAGCAGACATTATAGAAAAAGGAATTGTATTAACAGGTGGAGGGGCTTTATTAAATGATTTACCAGAACTATTACATGAAGAATTAAAAGTACCGGTATATAAAGCAGAAGATCCATTATCATGTGTTGCTGAAGGTACAGGAATTATGTTAGATAAATTATACTATATAGATAAATAAGTTTATCTATATTTTTTTTAAAATAAATGATATAATTAACCTAGGTGATTGTATGTTAGATTTAAATAATTACACACACATTTTGTTAATAGTAGCAATATGTTTTCTGTTTTGTTTCTTAATCACTTTTTACATCAAAAAAGTAGCAAAACATATCGGAGCAATGGACGTTCCTAATGCTAGGAAGGTACATAGCACACCAATGCCTAGGCTTGGAGGATTAGGAATATTTTTAACATTCTTACTTGGTTATATGCTATTTGGAGTACAAAGTATTCAAATGAATTCAATACTAATTGGATCATTTATAATAATATTAATAGGAGTTATAGATGATATAAGTCCACTTGGAGCAAAAACAAAATTATTAGGACAACTAGCCGCAGCAGTTGTAGTAATATTTTATGGAGGAATACTTCTAGATAAAATAACAATAGGAACATTACATCTTAACTTTGGTATAATGGCTTATCCATTGACAATAATGTTTATCCTAGCTTGCATTAATATTATCAATCTAATAGATGGATTAGATGGTTTATCAACAGGTATCTGTAGTATATTCTATTTAACTATTGGTATAATTGCTTTCATAAAAGCAAGTTTTGGAGGATTAGATGTATCACTAGCATTCATCATGCTAGGAGCATCATTAGGATTTTTATGTCACAACTTCCATCCAGCAAAAATATTCTCCGGTGACTCCGGATCAATGTTTCAAGGGTTTATGATATCTACGATTTCACTATTAGGTTTCAAAACAGTAACAATGACATCATTCATAATTCCTATATTGCTATTAGGAATACCAATTCTAGATACTTTATTTGCAATCATAAGAAGAACAATAAAAAAACAACCAATATATATGCCTGATAAAAAACACTTGCATCACCAACTACTAGAATTAGGACTATCACATAGAAACACTGTCTTGGCAATATATGCTATGAACATATTATTTGCCTTTGCATCAGTAATATATACAATAAACGATAAAGTACTAGGGATAATAATTTATAGCATATTATTGATACTAATAATATTTATAATAGCGAAAACTAGTATAATAGCGGATAAAAAGAAAAAGTAAGTTAACTTTTTCTTTTATTTTACAACGATATTTGGTAGAATATAGGTCAACTGGAAAATATTTCCAATTTGCGTTTCGATTGCGCGCACTATAAATAAAAATATAGTATAATGTAGAGGTGAAGAGAGATGAAAGATTTCATAAAATGGTTGGGAGTAAACGATAAAATTGCTAAAGTAGTAGTTTGGTTAATGATTATAATGATCATGTTAATAACTATAAATGCGGCATTGAATAGTTTAGGGTTTTCTCATTATCAAATAACTTATCAGAATCTAAAGCAAATAGATAGTAGTATATCATTAGATGTTTTCTCGAGTTTATTATTATGTTTACTTAATTTTTATTGTATAGTACTGCTAGTGTTTAGATTAAAAGAAGCTAAAAGAATATTTAAATATGCAATAATATATACAATATTTAATTGGTTAATAACAGCACAAATAAGTTATA
>CAZKTT010000005.1:13806-17153 GCA_964555755.1 uncultured Mycoplasma sp. | reverse complement strand
GTGCAATTAGTTTGATTTTTAAAAAACCAAAGACAAGTTTTTTATTTTTATTACCAATAGGATTAGGTATAATTATTGGCACATTTATATTTAGTAAAATTATATTCTATTTTATAAATAATTATAATGCCCCTACTTATATTGTATTTACAGGTTTTGTATTAGGTGCTATTCCAAGATTAATAAAAACTGCTACAAAGAAAGGATTTAAGTATAAATACTTATTACCCTTTTTAATGACTTTTATTTTAGGAATAATACTTTTATTTATGGAACCAAATGTATTAAATTATGATAATTACAATTTGATATCTTATTTACTAATTGGAATATTATTATCATTATCTACTATTATTCCTGGAATATCTTCTACTGTATTATTATCTTTGTTTGGTTTTTATGAGATATATATTTATAGTATTTCATCTTTTAATTTATATGTGTTAATTCCTACACTTATTTCATTTGTTATTATTAGTTATCTTATTGCTAAAGTTATTAATTATTTTATAAACAATTATTATAGTTATACATATTTTGCTATATTAGGTTTTTCATTTGCTACTATACCAAGTTTAATTCTTAATATTAATTATGAAAATATTTTTGTTAGTGTGATCTTAGGTATATTAGCTTTTGTTTTAACAAGTTATACATTTAAGGTGATAAAATGAATAATGCTGTCTTAGCATTTACTCTATCTTCTTTAGCAGGAATATCTACTACTGCTGGTTTTTTTATAGTTTTTTTTAGTAAAAAAGAAAACAAAACTTTACTTGTTGCTGGTTTAGCTTTTGCAGCGAGTGTTATGTTTTTTCTTTCAATACTTGATTTAATTCCTGAAAGTATAAAATTTTTAACTGAGTCTTATAAAATAATACCCACTTTTTTAACATCGCTTATAGGACTATCTTTTGGTGTTTGTTTATCAATTACAATTGATAAATTCTTTCCTAATAATTTTGATAACAAGGAGTTATATAAATTAGGTCTTATAACTATGATTGGAATAATGATTCATAATATTCCTGAAGGTATAGCGACTTTTATTACTACTAATGAAGATATAAAACTAGGTATATCCATTACTATAGCTATTGCTATGCATAATATTCCTGAAGGTATAAGTATTGCTCTTCCTATTTATTATTATACAAAAAGTAAAAGAAAAGCTTTTTTGTATACGATGATATGCGCTATTAGTGAACCACTTGGAGCAGTTTTAGCATTTTTATTCTTTAAAGCTACTAATATGACTTTAGGAATAATCTATTCTATAGTTGCAGGAATAATGATTTATATTTCAATGTATGAACTCTTACCTGCAAGTAAGCAATATAAAAGATATAAAATAACTTATTTATTTTATATCTTTGGTTTTATATTAGTATTAATAAATATTTTTTTGTTTTAAGTTTTTAGTATATTCTACTACAAATGGAAAATAGTCATAACCATTACCATTGTTAATTTTACTGTTTGTATATCCCAAAACTATAATTCTATCTTTATTTAAAACTATTTGTTTATATAAATCATTTTTCTTTTCTTTAAATAAAGTGCTTTTTTCTTCATATAAATCTTTATCGTATTTTACTATTACTGCATCAGTAATTGTTTTATTATCTTCAATTTTACCTGTCGTTCCACAAACTATAATCTTTTTATCGTTTGTTACTTGTATATCAGAGAATGTAGTAATTTTATTTGATGAGTATTTTACTTCATCTATTTTTTCACCAGTTTTATTAAATGCTACGACTGCTGCTTGATAATTTTCTATTTTTGTTTTATCTATCATTTTAGTAGCACTTACATAATATTTATTTCCTATTTTATCAATACCAGTTATACCATTTTTATCAGTATATCCATATGTTCCTGTCCATAGTTTTTTACCTGCTGTGTTATATTTGATTATTAATCCATTATTCTTACTACTAAATCCTACTGCTACATATCCATCATCTTCTACTAAAACATCATTGAATTGCCCACTATAAGGACCGCCCCAATTAACTCTTAAAAGTTCTTTTCCTTTTTGATTGAGTTTTAAAAGAATTGCTCCACCATTTTTATGATTACCAATATATCCTTCACCATAAGTACTGGAACCTACAATGATAATATTGTTATTTTTATCTAGTTTTACTTTTAAGAGATCAGTTTTATCAAGTGCTGAAATATTTTTTTTCCAAACTATTTTAAAGTTTTTATCATATTTAATAATTAAACCTTCAGATAAACTATTTTTATTTTGTTTTTTTGTTACTTCAATACTACCTACTGCTACATAACCATCTTTTGTTTGAATTAAGTCATTAAAGTAACTATTAAATCCTTTTTTGTATCCTATTTCTTTTACTGTTTTTTTGTTTTTATTAACAAAAATAGTAGCTTTGTTGTATCCGTTTTCAAATTCATTGAATTTACTTTTTTTGTAATCACTAAAACCTGCTCCAACATAACCTTCTTTTGTTAATACCATACTATTGGTTACAGTGTAGAAAGTAGAATTCTTTCTGTTACTATATACTTTATATCCAAAATAAATAAGTTCACCTACTAAGATTACAACTAAGGCTATAATCGCTATTTTTATTACTTTATCCCATTTTTTGTTTCCTTTGTTTCTTTTGTTTTTCTTCTTCATAATACCCTCCAAATAGATATTATACTATTTGAGGATAAAAAAAACAAGCATTACTCAAGGTAACACTTGTTAATTATTACTTAGTTGTTTTAGTTTCTTTTGTTTCTTTCTTTTCTTCTTTCTTAGCAGCTTCTAATTTCTTAGTTAATTCTTTTGTAGCTTTTACAGCAGCTTTTCTTAAATCTTCTACTTTTTCTTCTACAATAGGAGTTGCTTTTTCTTTTGCATATGCTCCTAATTCTTCGATCTTAGATTTTAATTCTTCTGATTTCTTTTTTGCAATTTCTAATGCTTTTTCTTTATCTAATGATTCAATTTCATCTTTGATTTCACTAATCTTTTCTTCAATACTAGCTTTTACTTCTTCGTAATCAAGATTTTTTACTTGATTTTTTAAATCATCAACCTTTTCTAAAAGCATTTTTCTTGTTTCGCTACCTTTTCTTGGCGCAAATAAAACTCCTAAGCCTGCCCCAATAGCAGTTCCTGCTAATAAAGCTCCTAATTTCTTTTTACCCATATTATTTTTCCTCCTTCTTTTTCTTTTGGAACATTTTTTCTACTACGTGTGCTATTTTTTTAGTAAATGAATCACCTACTGAAACGAATGCATCTGTTACCACATCGATTGCACTGAATATGCCATTTACACTTTTAAGCTTTTTTTCCATATCAGATAAAATTATATTCATTT
>CAZKTT010000005.1:0-13796 GCA_964555755.1 uncultured Mycoplasma sp. | reverse complement strand
ATAGTAACTTTATGCATAATACTACTGCAAATATGATTAATATGATAACTACTACTAAAAGTATAGCTAATAATACACTGTTAAAACTAGTCATTTATTTCCCCTCCTTACTTAGAATCATACATCATATCTATTAAATCATATAGATTTTTTTCATCTGCTTCAACTTCTGGATCTAAATCTACATCTGATTCTTCGATTTTCTTAATTTTTTTTATTTCTTTAGCAGTTCTTGGTTTTAACTGTTCTTTTGTTATTTCAAGTTCTCTAGTTGATTCAAGTTTTTCTTCTAATTCTATTTCTTCATCTACTCTACGAGATAAGTTTTCATTTTTACTACTTCTTGAACTTGTTTTTGGTTCTATTTTTTTATCTTGTCTTTCCTTAGCCTCATCTTTATAATCTACGTTATATTCTAACCCTAAATCTTCAAAATATTCTTCAGCATCTCCTAAAGTAACTTTTTTGATTGCAGGATTATCTTGTTTATCCATTTCATATAGAAGTCCTAAGTCATCATCTTCTGGTGGTAAATCAGGTTGCGTTTCATGCCCATATGCTTTTTCTCTAACCTGATCTAAACTAATTGTTTCTTTTTCTGGTTCAACATAAACATGTTTAGATACTGGTTCTTCCTTTCTAGGTGTCTCAAGAACTGGGCTTACTCCTACTAAACCATAAACTGGTGAAATGTTTGGTGATGGTTTAAACTTCTCTTTTGTTTTTTCATCTCTGTAACCACTATAAAGTGTTCTTTTTGGTTCAGGTTTTTTGACCTCTCTTTGAGGAATAGGTTCTTCCTCTTCTTCAACAAAATCATTTTCATCAAAAATCACAGGTGTTTTACGATGTTCACGTTTTGGGAAAGTCTTAATTGGTTCCTCTTCTACTTCAATCTTTCTGGGAATTGTTTTTTCAACATCTATTTGTTTTACAATTTCTTCCTTTTCTTCAGGTTCTTTTTGAATTTCTTTTTTAGGTTCTTCTTTTATCTCTTTTATTTCTTTTTTTAATGCTTTTTTTGGAGGTTCTGTAGTTCCTTCAACAAACTCTTCATCAAATTCTTCCTCTTCAAAAATAGCATTTTTTATTTTGTCTAATAATTTCATACTTACACCTCTTAATCCATAGATTCCATTTCGATAACATCTTCATCCTGTGGTTTACTTTGTTCTTTGTATTCCCCATATTCTTCTTCATAAGTTAAAAAGTTATCAGTATTTTTACTAGGTCCTAGTAATGTAAACAATTCAGAATCATATACTAGTGCATTTGATCCAATCATACTATCAATAATCTTGTAGTTATATTTTATATTTTTTAAAACAATTAATGAATCAGCAATTGCTCTTTTGATATCTCTTGTAACTACTTCTATTTTAGCATAATTGTACATAACTTCAACCAAATATCCACCTTTTGATTTACTGACTACAACATAACCTGTTTTGTTATTATAATCAATATCTTTTGAATAATCATAACTAACGTGATTTATATTATACTTATTTTGCTTTTTATTGTAGAAACTTACTAAGTCAACATATAGATAATATTTATCACCATATGAATATAAAATATTGTTATTATTATAATCACCAATTAAAGTCATGTGTTCTGGTAAATATAATTTATAACCTTCTAGATAAGTATTGCTTTTAACACTTTCTTCTTCTAAAGATGTTGTTATAAGTCTATCGTAATCAAGATCATATATGTTAGCACATCCAGTGAGCACTAATAAAGCAATAATTCCTAATACAAATTTTTTCATATTCACCTCTTCTATTATAACAAAGTATAATAATTTTTTAAATATTTTTTATAGCTTTTAGATAATAAATTTTATATCCTTTTTTACTAAATTTTTTTTCATATTCTGTCATGACATTGTTGATATTATCTCTACTATGTAAATCAAGTGAAACATCTGTTAATGCGTATCCATAGTTTGATAAAGATATTATAGAATATTCGAATAAATCTTTATTATCCGTTTTGAGATTAATATTTCTATCGCCTTTAAATATTATATCATACTTTTTTAAAAAACTAAAACTAGTTAATCGTCTTTTTTCATGTCTTTTTTTAGGCCATGGATCAGAAAAATTAAGATATATTTCTTCTACTTCTTTATTAAATAATGAATCTATATCATTAGCATCATAGTTTATAAGGGCTAAGTTCTTATAATCACTTTTTTCTAAATCACATACTCCAAGAGCTAAGACAGAGTCAATTCTTTCTACTCCGACAAAATTAATATTAGGATATAGTTTAGCCATTTCTTTGATAAAAGAACATTTTCCAGGTCCTATTTCGAGAAATATTGGGTTATTATTTTTAAAGTATTGTTCCCATTTTCCTTTATACTTTTCAGGACTATTTACTACATACGGACAATTTTTTAATATTTCATCTTTGTTTTTGACATTTCTAACTCGCATAAAATCACCAGCTTTATTATACTACAGCCTACAAATAAAATAAACAAATGCATACAATAAACTAGATAAGGAGGAGGAAATATGCCCAATCAACTACCGTTTTTCCAAAATATGCAAAATTATCCTAATTATGGATATGATAATTTTAATCAAAATTTATATAAAATCTGTAGAAGAAAAAATAAGCAACCAATATAATTATGAAACTAGTATGCATATGATGTGAAATGAATATTAAAACAAATTCTAAATATGTAAATAAAAATGATATATTTATTTGTATTCATGATGAATTGGAAGATCGTCATAAGTATATAAAAAATATCAAAACTGCGAATGCTATTGTCATTGATAAAGACGTTGATAGTAAAAAGAAAATACCATTTATAAAAGTGAATAACACTAATGATACTTTGTTTGATATATATAATAGATTTTATAATTATCCTTTAGAGGATTTAAATATTATTGGTATAACTGGTACAGATGGTAAAACTTCTACATCATTAATTATCAAATATTTATATGAAGATATTGCTTATTTAGGTACTAATTGTTTTATTCATAATAGTACTACAGAAACAACTAGAAATACTACTCCAAATATTGTAACTATTTTAACATGTGCAAGTATTTTAAAAAAAGAAAGTATTAACAATTTGGTAATGGAAGCGTCAAGCGAGGGATTATTACATAATAGATGTGATAATTTGAAATTTAAAAGAGCTATTATTACTAATATTACTGGTGATCATTTAAATATTCATAAAACTTTCGATAATTATTTGAAATCAAAATTAAAAATAATTGATTTAGTAAAAGAAGATGGAATTATTATATTAAATAGCGATGATAAATACTTTAGTAATGCTAAAGAAAGGTGCGATAAAAATAATATTAGTTATTTAACATATGGTATGAATAAAAATGCTGATTATTACATGCATGATATTATTTTAAACGATAATAACACTATTTTTAATCTTACTATAAAAAATAAAACATATAAAATAATTAGCCCTTTACTTGGTATATTTAATGTTTATAATTTAACTTCTGCAGTAGCATGTATTAACTCTTTGGGTGTAGAAGTTAAAGATATTTTAAATAATATTCTTAATATCGATACAATAAGTGGTAGAACTAATATTTTCAAAACTGAAAATGGTGCTAGTATTATTTTAGATTATGCTCACACTTATAATGCTATTAACGAGATATTAAACTATGCAAACAGTATAAAAAAAGAAGGTAAGATTATTACATTAACTGGTGCTGCAGGTGGAAGAGAAACAGAAAAAAGAAAATATATCGGAAGATTGGTATCTGATAAATCTGATTTAGTAATATTTACAATGGATGATCCTCGTTATGAAAAAGTAAAAGATATAAATAATGATTTAAAAGAAAAAATTAATAATAAAAATTATATTGAAATAAAGAATAGAAAAAAAGCTATTAAGAAAGCTATAAAAACTGCTAAAAAAAATGATATAGTTTTGATAATTGGTAAAGGCACAGATAATTATATGGCTATAAAAAACAAATATAAAAAGTATAATGATTTAGATATTATAAAAAAGTATATTTAGAATGATTAAATCATTCTTTTTTGTATAAAAAGAAGTTTATTTCTAAACTTCTTATTCTTCTCTTAATCCTGCATTAAATTTTACTTTTAGTTTTTTAATTATTTCACTTGTTTTATTAGCAATTTGATTAGAATTCATTGTTTCATTATCATTACCTATTTTAAATCTTAAAGTTAATGATTTTTTACCTTTTGGAATTTGGTCTCCTCTATATTCATCAATAAATTCTAATTCTTTTACCATAGGTTTTATTGCTTTACTTATTTCTTCCCAAGTAGTATTTTCATCTATAATTAGTGATAAATCTTTTTCTACTAAAGGTACCACTGATATTGATTTAAACTTATTTGTTCTAGAATCAAATGGTTTTAATAATTCCATATCTAATTCAAATACTGCGCAGTTTACATGCTTAATTCCGGCATCAAGCATTGTTTTAACTGATAGAAGAGAAATGGATCCTACTTCTTCATTGCCTCTTAAAACATTTAAATAAACTTTAGAATCTGCCCAACTAGGTTTGGCATTTTGTTTAAATCTTAAACCTTCCATATGGCAATAACTAGACATGTTTTCTATTACACCTTTTAATTCATAGAATATTTTTTCAGGATCTTTATCTACGATTACACCAGCTAAATATTTTTTGTGAATTGGTAAGGTTTCATCTTCTGTAGATTCATGATATTCACCTTTTTCAAATACTTGTGCTATTTCAAATAGTTTGAATGAATCAAAATATCTAAGATTTCCTATTACTTTCTCAATTAATCCTGGAATTAGTGAATTTCTAAGATTACTATAATCTGGTGAAGGAGGTGTTGCTAATTTAACCATATTATCAGTATTTATTTTAGCGGCTTCTAGATATTTGTCTCCTACCCAAGGATGAGTAAATATTTCATTAAATCCACATCTAAATGCTAGATATTCTTTTATTCTTCTTTCAAGTAAAACGTTATTTTGAATTACTGCATGATTAATACTAATTGTTAATGGTTTGCTTTCAAAACTTTGATATCCTAGTATTCTAGCAATATCTCCCATAACATCATCTTTTAGTGATACATCACCAGTTGATCTAAAGACTGGAGCGGTAACAAAATAAGTTTTATTCTTATACTCTACTTCATATTCAAGACTTTCTAGTACTTTGATTATTGTTTCTTTTGTCAATTCTTTACCTAATCTAATATCTAAAAACTCTTGAGGAACTTCTATTTTAGTTCTTTCCGTTTTTACAGGGTAGTTATCTTTGTATGCTACTATATTAGATTCAGGAAATATTTCCTTAAATAAGTTAAGAGCAAGATTAAGTCCTACCTCACATCTTTCAGTATCTATACCTTTTTCATATCTAATTGAAGCATCTGTTTTTTCATCAAATCTTCTTCCTGTTTTTCTAATAGTTTCAGCTGAAAAATTAGCTATTTCAAGAACTATACCAGTTGTTTCAGGAAGAATTGAATCCTTCTTACCACCACGTATTCCCGCAAGGTTAAGCGGATCACTTTTGTCACAAATAACTAAATCATTAGTTGTAAGTTCTATATCATTATCATCTAAAAGAAGTAATTTTTCGTTCTTTTTAGCATTTCTAACAATTATTTGTTCCCCTTCAACATGAGTTCTATCATAAGCATGAGATGGTTGTCCTGTTGCAAGCATTATATAATTTGTGATATCTACAATCGCATTAATCGGTCTCATGCCTCCAGCCACAAGTGCTTGTTTCATCCACATAGGGGATTCTTTTTCACAAACATTTTCTATTTCTGTAGCAATAAATCTTCTACACTTATCTGGTTCATTGATTTCTACTTTATATTCTTTAACTTTAGGAATAGGAAAATCATCCAATGGCTTTAATGGCACATCATAAATAGCAGATAATTCTCTAGCTATACCATAATGTCCCCATAAATCAGGTCTATTAGTAAGTGATTTATTATCTATTTCAAAGATAACATCATCCATTTCAATTAATTCAGATACTTCTTGACCTGGAGTACATTTTACATCTTTTAAATCTACTATGATTTCTTCATCATCTGTAGGAAAGAATTTATCTAAATATACTTCATCACAATTACAAATCATTCCATAAGAAAGTTCTCCACGCATTTTAGTTTCTTTTATTTTTACAGGTTCACCTTCACCATGCCATACTACTTCAGAACCTGGTTTTGATACGACAACATATTCACCTTCGTAAAGGTTTGAACCTCCACATACGATTTGAACTGGATTTTCTTCTCCAATATCAGTCATACATATTCTAAGCTTATCAGCATTAGGATGAGGTTTTACTTCAAGTATTTTACCAACAACTATATCATGGTATTTTTCTTTAGCATATTCAACTTCTTCTACTTCTACAGTTCGTACAGTAAGATCGTATGCTATTTGTTCTGGTGTTAACTTTTCTGGTAAGTCTACATATTTTTTTATCCATTTTAACGATACTCTCATATTTACCTCCTTATTTAAATTGCCTTAAGAATCTAAGGTCTCCACTATGGAAATATCTTATCTCAATAACCCCATAGCGCATCATTACTAGTCTATCTAAACCAATATTAATATAGAATCCTGTCCATTCTTCTGGGTCTAGTTTTGCAGCTTTTAATACATTTGGATGAATAACACCACCTGGCATTATTTCAAGCCATCCGTTATGTTTACAAACTGAACATCCTTTTCCACCACATACTAAACATTCCATATCTATTTCATAACCTGGTTCGGTAAATGGAAAGAATCCTTCTCTCATACGTATATTTACTTCTCTTCCAAAAACTTTTTCTAAGATGGTTTTAATCATTACTATTCCTGATGAGAATGAAATATTTTTATCTACTATTAATGCTTCATATTGATAAAATGCTCTTTCATGTCCAGAATCTACATCTTCATTTCTATATACTCTACCTGGATATACAAATCTAGCAGGAGCTCCATGTTTTAGTAAGTATCTTACTGATCCTCCAGTTAAGTGAGGTCTTAGACATAATCTTTCATTTGCTGAATTTTCTTCTGTTCCATCAATCCAGTAAGTATCCATCATTTGTCTTGCAGGATGATCTGGAGCAAAGTTTAAATTATCAAAGGCAAATTTTTCACTACTTATATCATCTTCACTATAAACTTCAAATCCAAGTGATAAAAATGCATCATTTAAGTCATAACACATTTGAGTTATTGGATGAAGTGCACCTTCACTTATTTTCTTTCCTGGAAGTGTAAGATCTATTGCCTTATCAAGTACACTTTTTGAAGAAATAACTTCTTCTTCTCTTTTTTCTATTTCCTTTTCAAAAAGTGTTTTTAAATCATTAACTTGTTTCCCATAATCTTTCTTTTCTTCTGGTTTTAAATCTCTCATTTTTGAATATAAACCTGTAATAATACCTTTTTTACCAGTATATTTTACCTTTAATTCATTTAATTCTTCTAATTTAGTAGATTCTTTAATAGCATTAATCATTTCAGTTTTTATCTTTTCCATAATTCCTCCTTATAAAACAAAAAGGTAATACCAAAGGACGAATAGTTCGTGGTACCACCTTATTTTTTTCTCATTCTTTTAACGCGAAAAGCGATTGTACTAAAGAGCGAATTCATAAGTCTTATTTTAAAAGTTTTCACCAACCACTTTTTCTCTAAAAAATAAGATTCTTATTACTATTTTCTTATCATTGCACAAATACATATAAATTATAAAGCTTTTTTATTTATTTTGCAAGAGAATGTTTACTTTTTTCTTGCTTTTTGAATAGTGTTATAGAAGTACTTATAGTCTTCTTTATCTTTAGAAACAAGTTGTCTATTTTCAATACTATTTGTACTATCATATTTTGCTAATTCAAATAGCCATGTTTTTCTTTCTGCATTGTAATCTTTTTCATCTTCTTCAACTTTTATTAATCGGTCGTTAACCCCATGAACATATCCTTTTTCATATTCCATTGCCTCAACACCATAATTTGAAATGTTTGGTTTATATGTTTCAATGTCAAAATATCCATCCATATATCCAAAAGCAAAACATTCTTTTTTTATTGCAGCTTCACTTTTTACATCAACACCAGTTTTTCCTATATATCTTTTTACATTAACATTCATTTTTTTCTTCTCCCTATTTTTCTTACTTTTCCTTTTTGAACTTTTATTTCTTCAACATCTCCATCAATATAAGCTGTTTCAAAATCTTCTTCAAATTCTTCAAAAGCATAATACAATCCTCTTACATTTGTCCCCTCTTTATGCGCTCTTTTTGCCATTTCTTCTAGTGATTCTTTGTCACAAGAAATCTTTATACCTACTTCTTCATATAATCTCTTTTTAGAATTTAAAGGGCTTATGTCTGATTGTAATAAAACGTTTATTAAATCTTCTTCACTTAAATCATTAGTACGAAGTCTTGTTCCAATACGTCCCATGAATTCTATTTCCATACCTGCTTTAATAAAATCTTCAGTTGTATATTCTGCTTTTTTTACTTCGCTTAATTCTTTATTGAAACCAATATTTTTAGAAGTTTTATCTTTAATAGAGGTAAAAGCCCCCATTAATACTACTGTTAACTTAGAAGTGTCAAAATCGATTTCATATGATCCAGTCGAATTTTTTATTGTTACTGGTACTACATCTTTGCTATCTAATAAAGGTAGTAATGCATGTTGTACAGAAGTAGTTGATACTCCTTTATCATTATATCCAGAACCTCTTTTTTTGTCTATTTCATCGATTACAATAATTCCTCTTTCTGCTAAGGCTACATCTCCGTCAGCTTTATTTATTAATGTTTCATATATTTGAGAAACACTTCGTCCAATATATCCTTCTTCTGTTAAGGCAGTAGCATGTTCCACTACTACAGGAATTTTCAAATTATTAGCTATTTGTCTAATTATTTCTGATTTACCTGTTCCGCTTTGTCCTGCTAGTAAAATGTGCTTCTTTTCATATTTTGCTAATTCTAAATTCTTAGTATTGGCCAACATTTTTTGATTATATAAAATGCGCGTAGTTATTCTATCTACTACTTCATCTTGAGCAATAATACTTTTTTTGATTTTGTTTTGCAACCATACTCTATCAATGCTATTTATATATTCATCTAGCATTTTGATTGAATCTGCATTTTCTTTTTCGTTACTTTTTGCTATTTCTGATTTGCTAGTTTGTTTTGATTCTGTAGCATATTCTTCTCCTACTTGTTGTCTTAATAATTCAGGATTTAAAATCAGTTCTACTTCATACGAATCTCCTTTATCTGTAACATGAAGTTCATGTCCTGTGAAGTTTGCACACAATTCTGCGAGTGTATCAGTGAGAAGCATATCTTCTGATCCATAAGCTTGCTCTAATGCTTCAAGAATATGAGGCATAGCATATGTTCCATACTCCATTTCATCTGTCAAAATTACTGGATAAACACTTCCACAATTTGATCCTTCCAAAACTTCTACATAACAGTCATCGAATTGATTTACTAATACAAAATCTTCTATTAAGAATTTGGTTTTACCATTATTTTCACTAATTTTAGAAAGCATTCCTGCTATATCAAAGTTTCTACCTTCCATATCTGTTTCTCCTAACAATGTTAAAAATTAATACTTATTATACTATAAATCTTAAAAATAGCAAGAAAAAAAGATTATAAAAATCTCTTTCCAATTAAATTATTCTTATTTATTCCATTTAAATAATCTTTTACTGAAACTCTTTTTTTACCTGGAACTTGTAGTTCTAGTATTTTTATTTCCTTATCAGAACACGCTACAAATATTCCGTCTTTCATTACTCTAGTGATAGTGCCGTATTCTTTGTCTGTTTTTTCACAATCACTAGTACTTGATAAATAAATTTTGATATTTTGATCATCTAATATGGCAAAGGCTCCAGGTACTGATGAAAGGCCTCTTATTCTGTTATGTATATTTAAAGCACTATCATTAAAATTCAAATGTTCATCTTCTCTTTTTATTATTTTAGCTATAGTTTTTAATTCATGATTTTGTTTTTCTCTTTTACATGTTTCATCAAAAATATTTGGTAAAACTTCTTTTAAGAGATCTGCGCCAAGTAAAGACATTTTTTTACTTACAATATCATATGTATCATTAGAATCTATTTCAATTTTTCTTGCAGAAATAATATCTCCACTATCCATGCCTTTATCAGTAAACATTATGGTAACACCTGTTTCTTTTTCACCATTTATAATAGCATGATGAATAGGAGCTCCACCACGATATTTTGGTAATAAAGAAGCATGTACATTTACTGTATTATATTTTGGGGCATAAATAAGTTCTTCTGGAAGTATTTGCCCATAAGCACAAGTTATTATAATGTCAGGATTAAAGTTTAGTATTTCTTTGTACTCTTCTTTTAGTTTAGTTGGAGATAGTACTGGAATATTATGATTTATAGCTACTTCTTTTACAGGACACATAGTGAGAATCTTTTTTCTACCTACAGGCTTGTCTGGTTGGGTAACTACTCCTACTAATGTAGTATTTTCAATTAACATTTCTAGTACAGGAACACTATAAGAAGGTGTCCCCATAAAAACCACTTTTTTTTCTTTCATATTATCACCTAGGTTTATTTCTATTATTTACTTCAAAATTATAATTATTTATTAATATGCTTTTTCTTAATTTTACTTCTCGTTCTATAATTTCCAATTTTTTTAATGTTGTTTCAAGTTTTTCTTCTTCCATATATTCCTTATATTTAGAAAGTAATAGTTTTTTAAAACGATCTATTTCATCTAAAATCAAATCAAACATTGAATCATCATCAGACTCATCATCACTAACTACAGAAAGCATGGCAATTAGTTTTTCCATTGTTTTTTTTATTTTCTTGTCTATTAATTTTTCAATTAAAGATGGATTAATAAGAATCATACTTTCAACATTAATCATATCTTCAAAACTAACATTTTTCTTTGGTTTAACATTAAATCCTTTTAATCTTTCATATTCCATGTATGTAATAACATCAGTTTTTGCATCTTTTTTTACTACAAATCTTTTTTCTTCTGCCATACTAACGCACTTCCTTTAATAATATAACAAATATATTGTTTAATTATTCTAACTTAATTTTTTTGAATTGTCGATATTAACTACTCATTTTCTTTGGCTTTTTTTTCTTGAGTAATTCTATGTTTTTCTTTTAATCTGTACTCTTCTATTTTTTTATGATCTCCATTTAATAAAACTTCTGGTACTTTTAATCCATTAAAATCCCTTGGTTTTGTGTACACTGGGTAATCTAATAAATCATCATTAAATGATTCGCTGTCCAATGATTCTTCACTTATAACACCATCAAGTAATCTTATAACCGCATCACTTATGGCCATGGCAGGGATTTCTCCACCTGTTAATACAAAGTTCCCTAGAGATATTTCTTCATCAATAAACTCTTTGATTCGATAATCAAATCCTTCATAATGACCACATATCAAAATTAAATGTTCAAATTCTTTTAATTCTTTGGCTTTGTTTTCATTAAATGTTTTTCCACTTGGAGAAAGTAATATTACATGACTATTATCTTTTTTTATTTCTTTTAAAGCATTATATATTGGTTCAATCATAAGAACCATACCTGCTCCTCCTCCAAAAGGAGTATCATCTACTTTATTATGAGGATCATTTGTATAATCTCTAAAGTTTATTAAATTTATTTCTACTAGTTTTTTATCTATAGCTCTCTTGATAATTGACTCATTTAGAAAACCATTAAACATATTGGGAAATAAAGTAAGTATATCAATTTTCATCTATTAAACCCTCCCCATTTTTAATATATATTATGTTTTTATCTATTTTATCTATGAAATGATCATTTAAAGGTATTAATGTTTCTTTGTCTCTTACAACTTGAAGAATGTAATTACCATTTCCGGCGTCAATAACATCTTCAACTATTCCGATACTTTTTTCTTTATAAAAGCACTCTAAATTAAGATAATCTTCAATTACATGTTCAGTATTATTTAAATTTAGATCATCTTTTAAAACATATACTTTTTCATTTACATATTTTTTAATTAAATCTATATCTTCTAAATTCTTATATTTCATTAAATATATACCATTATGATTTCTATAACTTAAAAGATTTTCTTTGTTCTTATTAGAACCAATATAATAATTAAATCCTTCAGCTAAAATCCTATCTATATATTTAAAATTAGTGACAAATTTTATTTCACCCTTCAAACCATGAGTGCCATTAAATTTACCAACATATATGTAATCCATATTAACACCTCAAATCTATTAATATTATAACAAGAAACATAAAAACTTTAAACTATATTAATAATATTTCCAAAAGAAAAAGTCCATTAAGGACTTAAGCATTTCTTCTTCTAAACATTAGTGCTGATCCACTTATTAATGCAAGTGGCACTAAATAAATTGCCCAATCACTAAGACCAGTATCAGGATTCTTATTAGTTGCTACATCTTCACTTTCAGTTGCGTAAGTGTCTTCATCAGTAGTATCAAATTCTCCACTGTAATGTATTTCATTAATATCCACTAGTGTATTAGTACTGCTTACTTCATAAACACCTCTGTAGATTTGTACTTTGGTACTATCTTTCTTGTCAATTGCAGCGACTGCTACAAGATATCCTGTTGGACTTGCTTCATTATAAGCTAAATCTTCAATTGTAATCTTAATCTTAGAAGCTGGAACTTGTACCCATATACTGTCATCACTTGTTATTTCAGTTGTTTCATTTACTGTTGGTACTAATCCTGCAATTTCATCTTTTGCTCCTATATTTGTATTACCAAATGTATCTGTTAAATAATTATTATAAACTGTATCATCTATTTTTTGATATCTATAGTATACATCATATTTGCTCAAAAAATCTTTTGCAGCTGTATCACTAGTTAAATCTGAACCAGTGATAAGTGATTTAACAAATTCATTATTTTCACTATTCCAAGTTTCTTCTGCATTTACCATGCCTATAAACCCCACACTACATACTACTGCTATTGCGATATAAAATAACTTTTTCATAATATATCATCTCCTATAATAAAACTTTAATATTATTTTTACCGTTTGTAAATATTTTACTAAGAAAAAGTTTTTGTTTTACACGCCTATTGTAAAGTTGCGGCAATCGGTAATTTTATGACTACTTTAGTGTAATTGTTTACTTTCGATAGATATTTTATTTCTCCATCATGTAGTTTTATTATCTCTTTTGATATAGGGATTCCAATTCCACATCCTTTTGCTTTTGATGAATAAAATAATTTATCTATTTTTTCTATATCTTCTTTCTCTATGCCTGGTCCATTATCTTTAATGCTTAGATATAAATACTTTTTATTTTCTTTTAAATTAATATCTATAGTACCATTATTTTTTATTGCCTCACAATAGTTTTTCATTATATTTATTAAAACTTGTTTCAATCTATTGTAGTCTCCATTTATAAATATTTCTTGGTCATAATTATAATGTACTATAACATTGTGCTTTTTAAGTAATGATTGAATACATTTTATAGTATCTTTTATTAGATAATCAAAATCCATTATATCTTTATTTACATTTATTTTTGTATATTCACTAAAATTATCCATTATGTCAAGAGTTCTATTTAATTCATTTTCGATTATTTTATTATACTTTTTAGTTTTATATGCATTATTATGATCTTGCATCGATAAATATCCTTTGCATACTGCGATAG
>CAZKTT010000004.1:0-17718 GCA_964555755.1 uncultured Mycoplasma sp. | reverse complement strand
AAATCAACTCTTTTAAGAGCTATCGCAGGTATTTTTTCAGCAGATAATGGAGAAATTGACTTACATGGCAATAGTATTTCATTATTATCAATTGGAGTAGGTTTTCAAAGAAAATTATCTGGATATGAAAATATATTCTTATCTGGACTTTTACTTGGATACTCAGAAGAGCAAATAAAAGAAAAATTAGATGAAATAATAGAATTCTCAGAACTTGGTGACTTTATTTATAAACCAGTTAACACATACTCATCAGGTATGTATTCTAAACTAGCTTTTGCAATAACTGCCATTTTAGAAGCTGATATTATGTTAATTGATGAAGTGCTTTCTGTTGGAGACATTCATTTTAAACAAAAAAGTTATAACAAAATGAAAGAACTTATATCTGATGAATACAGAACTGTTCTTATTGTTTCTCACTCATCTAATACTTTAAAAACTCTTTGTGACCGCATCATTTGGATTAATGAAGGTGTTTTAATGGAAGATGGTCCTACAGAAGAAGTACTCGCAAAATATGAAGAATTTATGAAAAATTTATAGAATATAACTCTAGATATCTAGAGTTTTTCTTTTGGTAATTTATTACTTCTATAAAATAGTAGTTATAGGAAATAATAATAATGTAGTTTGTTTAAGGAGTTGATTAAATGATTTTAAAAAATTTTAAAAACAAACTATTATTGATTCTTTTAATTGCTATTATTAGTATACCAAATCTTACATTTGCTTATTCCAACAATGTTATTTTAGGTGGTGAAAATGTAGGAATAGAAGTTAATTCACCAGGAGTATTAGTCATAGGTTTTTATGACATAGATGGAACATCACCAGGAAAAAAAGCTGGACTTAAAGTAGGAGATTTAATAGTAAAGGTAGATGACACTGTTATTCACGGGATAACTGATCTATCAAAGAATATTAAAAGTAAAAAAGCTACTATAACCTACAAACGAAACAAATCATTAAATACCACAAATATTATATTAAAAGAAGAAGGCAATATCTATAAAACTGGATTATATGTAAAAGACTCAATCGTTGGAATAGGCACATTAACTTTTATTGATCCGGCAACAAAAAGATTCGGAGCATTAGGACATGAAATTTTAGAACAAACTTCAGGAACAAAGTTTGAGATTGATAAAGGGAAGATTTTTTCATCTAATGTAGTTTCAATTAAAAAAGGAAATAGGGGAGAAGTTGGAGAAAAAGAAGCAACTTATAACTTAAAAGACATATATGGAAAAATCGATAAAAATGATATCACTGGAATATATGGTGATTATTCGAAAAACAACAATTCAAATACTATACCAGTAGCATCAGCAAAAGTAGGGAAGGCAAGCATTGTAACAGTAGTAAAAGGTAAGAAAAAAGAATATTTTGATATAAATATCTCACACACCGATAGTAGTGATAATATCAGAAATATTCTATTTGAAGTAACAGATAACAAATTATTAGAAGAAGGTAATGGCATAGTTCAAGGTATGAGTGGTTCTCCAATAGTTCAAGATAACAAACTAGTCGGAGCAGTAACGCACGTAGTAGTAGATGATCCCCATAAAGGTTATGGTATTTTTATTAATAATATGCTAAAAGAATCAGAAGAGGGCTAAAGCAGCCTTCTTTTAATTATTTTCTCTTAAAATAACCATTTATTACTACTTTGCTTTCACTAGCTATTATGAAGGCATTTTTATCGTACTCTCGTATTATTTTTTTCAATCTCGTAAAATCATTTTTATTTATCTCAATAAAAAACATGTATTTATCTGGATGACCATCTTTTTCTCTTATATCAAAAACTGATACAGCAAAACCTTCATTTCGTAAAGTATCTAACCAGTCATTCGAAGCCTTTTCTGTTATAATTTGAACTAATAGATTTCCTTTTATCACTTTTTTTGAAATATTACTTCCTATATATGTCCCAGCACTAAAACCTAAAGCGTAGAAAACTCCAATTATAATATTATTATTACTAGTATCAAGAGCTTCCTTAGCAATAAAAAACCAAACTAATACCTCAAAAAATCCAATTGCACTAGCTACAAAAGTTTTATCTTTTACAGTATATATAGTTCTTACAGTACCTAGAGTAACATCAATTATTCTAATAAAAAATATTTTAAAGCATAAAAAAATAATGTTCATCTTATCACCATTACTAGTATGAACATTAAATATAAAAAATTTCTTAAAATTAACCTATAAGATACATCACTATAGCAGCAACACTAGAACCAAGTAAAGATATAAGCATTATAATAACTACAGCAGTTTGAAACTTTTTATTCATTTTATCATTCCTCCAAGTAAACTAATTATAACAAAACTATTATTTATAGTCAATGTTTGTAGTAAATTGTACTCTTTATTATCTAATAATTTTATTATTAATTAAATACAATTTACTGGTGATATTATGAAAATGAAATTAAAGAATAAAAACTACAAAAAAATGAAACAATTAAATATAAAATTTACTTCTAAAAACTTATTTCTTTTTCTTATTTCTTTTTCTATACTAGCATTTATATTAGGAATAATATTTTTTTGTATTTTAAATGATACAGACAAAATAAATAGTATTAATAGTATGATAAGCACTCTAAAAGTAAATGAAAACTATTTATCAAATTTCAGAAATATATTTTTAGAAAACAGTTTTACTATATTTTTAATATGGGTGCTAGGTCTAAGTGTAATAGGGATCATAATAATAATATTTATATACTTTTGTAATATGTTTGCATTAGGATTCAATATCGCAGGTATCTTTTATAAATTTAAAATAAAAGGTATATATACATCTTTATGTTATTTATTTCCATCAAAGTTATTATATTTAATAGTTCTTTTTTTATTAACTTTTTTCAGTATTAAAATATCGTATAAATTTATAAAACTATGTTTTTCAAACAATGACATTAATATAAAAAGAGAAATAAGAAGATATTTTAAAGTATTAATTTTTTCATTTATATTAATAATTCTTATTTCCTTCTTAAAAGTATTTATTGATCCAATCTTTATTAATCTAGGTGTAGTATAATTTTTACAAATTTTTATTAATGTGTTATAATGAAGCCGGTGATTTATATGAAAAAAGTTGTCGTAGGAGTTTCTGGAGGTGTAGATTCATCTGTAGCCTTAATTCTCTTAAAAGAAGAAGGTTATGAAGTAGAAGGATTATTTATGCGCAACTGGGATAGTGTAGTAAATAATGATATTTTAGGTAATCCTACTATTGAAGATGAAATCTGTACTCAAGAAGAAGATTATATAGATGCTAAAAAAGTATGTGATAAACTTGGAGTAAAACTTCATCGAGTAGATTTTGTAAAAGAGTATTGGGATTATGTATTCACTTATTTCTTAGATGTATTAAAATAAGGTAGAACTCCAAATCCAGATTTAATGTTTAATAAATATATAAAATTTGATTTATTTATAAAAGAAGCAGAAAAATATAATTGTGATTATATTGCTACTGGTCATTACGCTAGAATAATTAATGGTAATTTATATAAAGGTTTAGA
Organism: uncultured Mycoplasma sp.; assembly: GCA_964555755.1. Lineage (GTDB taxonomy): Bacteria > Bacillota_I > Bacilli_A > RF39 > UBA660 > UMGS1449. Next base: position 14,167 of record CAZKTT010000004.1, on the reverse strand, counting down.
CACTAATAAAGATCAATCATACTTTCTAGCAGGACTTACAAATGATCAACTAAAAAATGTTCTATTCCCTCTAGGAGAATTAAACAAAAGTAGGGTACGTGAAATAGCTAAAGAATATGATTTAGTGACAAAAGATAAAAAAGATTCTACTGGTATTTGCTTTATTGGAGAACGCAATTTTAGAAAATTTTTAACTAATTACTTACCAAATACACCAGGAAAAATAATCAATATAGAAACTAATACCGAAGTAGGGGAACACGTTGGATTAATGCATTATACGATAGGACAAAGAAGAGGACTAGATATTGGAGGAACAAAAGAAAGACTATTTGTCGTAGGAAAAAACTTAGAAAAAAACATATTATATGTAGCAGAAGGAGAAAACAATCCATATTTAATATCTGATAGCTGTATAATTGATAATGTAATTCTAAATACAAATGAGGAAATAAAAGAGTGTAGTGCAAAATTTAGATACAGAAGTACTGATGTACCAGTTAAACTAAAAAAACTTGAAAATGGCGATTTTTTAGTAGAATACGATAACGTTAAAAGTGTCACTCCAGGACAATTATGCGCTTTATATGACAATGACAGATGTCTTGGTAGTGGAGTAGTAAAAGAAGTAAGAAAGAATAACGAAAAACTATGGTATTTATTATAGAATAGTTATTCTTTTTTTATTACTTTACACTATTTACACTTGACATTGTTGACACATGTGGTAAAATTGTTATAGGAGATGATATTATGAAGGAAGTAGCTAGAATAATAAATGAAGCTAATATCTCAAAAGTTAGTGTAGCAAAATACTTAGGAGTATCAAGACAAATGCTTTACAATTACTTAGCATTTGATTCAATCAGTGAACTTCCTAAAGAAAAACAAACAAAAATCCTTGACTTATTTGGAGTTAGCAATGAAAATGATCTTAAAAAAATTAAAGTCAATGATGATTTTATCACATTAATTGAAACAAGAATAAATGAAGGTATTATTGATTCATTTAATAAAGAATCCATTGCAGACTTAAAAGGATTAAACAAAAAAGAACAAACTATATTAACTGATATTTTCTTATTCCTAAAAGAAAAATTAATCGAAAATAAAAGTGAAGACGAATATAACACATTAAGATATTTATATGTTTATCTTCAAAATATGGAACAAATGCCAGAACTTAAATATATCTTAGCTTATATAGCAAAATCTAGTGGTCATACACCTGTAATGGAATATGCATTTGATGAAGAAAAACAATATATATTTGAAGGAATATTATTCTCAGCAATGAGTTTATACACTAATGGTGGAGCTTCCAAAGCAAAAGTATCTACATCTCATGAGAAGTGGGAGAGGGAGATAGATGCTAAGAAAGAAGAACAACTTAGTAGAACTCAAGAATTAAATACTTTTAAAACCCAAGCCCTAACTGAACTGGGCTATAGTTCTATCAATGAAAACAATGCTAAAGAAGTTTTTGAAAAAATAGCTGAGATAATGTCTCGTAAGTTTTAATAATAAAAGTAGGAACAATATCCCTACTTTTTTATTGTCCCAAGAGGGGGAGTGGGGTTATATCAAAAAATATATGTCTTCTAATTTAAATCGAATATTAATTAAACATATGATTTATCCACCTGGATTTAAATAAAGAATCCACTTTTCTCTACTTTTTTATATAAAAAAAAGAATAATTATAGAATTTTAATAATTAAATAATTAATATAATAAATAAGTTATTTATTTAATATTTTTAAATAACTTATAATAAAATAAATTAGTAATACATATTAAAACAAAATAAAAAACAAGACAAATAATGATATATATCTTGTTTTTTTATACAAATTATAAACTTCCTATAATTGATATTATGTAAACTTCTATTCTAACTTGCTTTCTTCTTCCTTAGTATCCTCAATTATATCTTCACTAATATCTTGCGATGTAAAACTAAACTTTATATTATTCTCTACTACTTGTGAATAGAAATATATTTCATATAACTCTTTTTCCGTTACATCATATTGAAGTTTATATGTAACAGTCTCCCCTTTTTTCACTATATTAGTATTATTATCAAATTTATTAGGTATTTGGACTTGATTAACATCATAAAACTTAAAATACTCATCAGGAACGATAGTCAAAGTATTCTTTCTCTTATTAGTAATTTCAAAACTTAATTCAATGCCAGTATTATTATTAACATATTTAACACTCTTAAGAGTAATTTCGATCTCATCAATATATCCTAATTCATTCATATTATATTCGCTCTTTAATACATATTTATTTGTATTAGCAGAAAGCGCTATTATAATACCTAAAATTACTAAAATAACAGTTAATATTTTTAAAGATTGTCTTTTAGTTTTCCTATTTATTTTTAAATTACTCATACTGCCCTCCCCTTATTTTAATTCATCTAAACAACTTTCTCCAATCTCAGGTAATGCTACATCGAAATTATCTGCTACAGTAGCACCAATATCTGCAAAAGTATTCATAATAGGCAATAATTTAGGCTCAGTAAATATCCTACTATAAATAAGTACAGGAACGTTTTCTCTAGTATGATCTGTACCTTTAAAAGTTGGATCATTACCGTGATCAGCAGTTATTATAAGTAAATCATCATTATTTAATTTATTTAAAATCATAGGTATCTCAACATCTAACTCTTCAATAGCTTTAGCATAACCTTCAGGATCTCTTCTATGACCATATAACATATCGAAATCATTTAAATTAGCATAACAAAGTCCAGTAAACTTTTTATCTAAAATATCAAGAACTTTATCTATACCCTCTTTGTTGCTTTTAGAGGTAATTTTCTTTGTAATACCTTGTCCATTAAATATATCATATATTTTACCAACAGATATTACGCTTAATTTGTTTTCTTCTAAAGAACTAAGAACAGATTTAGAAGGAGGATTCAAAGCATAATCATGTCTATTAGGAGTTCTTTCAAAATCATCTCTATTTGTTCCTTTAAATGGTCTAGCTATAATACGTCCTACTCTCCATTCATCTTTAGAATTAGTAATTTTTCTTACTGTTTCACAGATACTATATAACTCTTCCAAAGGAATTATTTCTTCATGAGCAGCGATTTGTAAAACTGAATCTGAAGAGGTATAGACTATTAATTCTCCAGTTTGTAATTGTCTTTCCCCTAGTTGTTTAATTATTTCAGTCCCAGAAGCCGCTACATTACCAATTACTCTTCTTTCTGTATATTTCTCAATTTCAGTAATTAATGCATCAGGAAAACCTGTTTCAGTAAAAGTAGGAAATGCCCAATCACATTTAACACCCATCATTTCATAATGACCAGATAAAGTATCTTTACCTTTATTTATCGGTCTAGCCATAGTGTAATATCCTTCAGTTTCTTCATTAACACTCATATTAATAGTATTAAGAAAGCCTAATTTTTTTAAATTAGGAATATATAAATCACATTGTTCATTTATATGGCCTAGAGTACATGCTCCAACATCACCATAATTTGAAGCATCAATAGCCTCCCCTACTCCTAAAGAATCACATACAATTACAAATACTCTTTTAAATTTCATATTATTCCTCCTTATTACTTCTTGGATGATAATTCTTATAATCATCCTTTACTTTTTGATGACTTATATGTGTATATATCTTTGTAGTACTTATATCAGAATGTCCAAGTAATACTTGTATAGTTCTTAGATCTGCTCCCCCATTAAGCATATGGGTAGCAAAAGAATGCCTAAGTGTATGAGGCGTCACATTCTTATTTATATTTTTTTCTTTTAATATTTTATTTAAATTTTTAGTAAAACCTTGTCTAGTTAATTTATTCCCATGATTATTCAAAAACAAATAATCATTTCTTTTAGTTTTAAAAAAATCTGCTCTTATTTCAAGATATTCTCTTAAATAGTAAATTAAGTAATCATTTAAAGGTACTATTCTTTCTTTAGTTCCTTTTCCAATACACCTTAAAACACTATTCTCAAAATCAATATCACGAGTAGTAAGATTAATAAGTTCAGAGACTCTAAGTCCACATCCATATAAAGTCTCAAGCATAGCCTTATTTCTTAAATCGAATTTATTATTAATAGTAATATCTAATAACTTATCTATTTCATCATTATTTAATACATCAGGTAATTTCTTTTCTAATTTAGGTCTATCAATAAACTCACAGGGATTACTACTAACCTTTTTTTCTTTTAATAAAAAAATATATAAATTATTAATTGAGGTAATATTTCTAGATACTGTTCTACTCTTAGAATCTTCTAAACTAACTAAATATCTTTCAATGTCCTTAGTGGTAACAGCTTCAAATTTAGAAATACCTTTACTTTTTAAAAAAGTAATAAACTTTTCTAAATCATATCTATAATTTTTAACTGTTTCCTCTGCTAATTTTCTTTCATATTTTATATGATCTATATAACTATCTATTTCCATAAATACCTCTACTTAATTATAACAAATATAAAATAAATATGAAACTTTTTATCTAAATTTATGTAAATATTTACAACACTTTGCTATTTACGACATTTTTTGATAAAATATGTACTGGGAGATATGAATATGGAAAAACCACTAGCAATAATTTTAAAACCTAATTCCCTAGATGACATTATAGGACAATCAAATTTAGTAGGAAAAGATAAAATATTAACTAATATGGTTAAGAATAAAAAAATATTTTCAATGATACTATATGGGCCTCCAGGAACAGGAAAAACAAGTATAGCTAATGCTATAGTAAATGATCTTGGAGTAAATCATCGATTCTTAAATGCTGTATTAAATAATAAAAAAGATTTTGATATAGTTATTGAAGAAGCAAAAATGTATGATGGCCTTGTTTTAGTAGTTGATGAAATACATCGTATGAATAAAGACAAACAAGATATTTTATTACCATGTTTAGAAAATGGTCTACTTACACTAATTGGTATGACAACTAGTAATCCATATCACAAAATAAATCCTGCTATAAGAAGTAGATGTCAAATATTTAAACTAGATCCTTTAACAGATAATGACATAAGTAAAGGAATTAAAAAAGCAATAAAAAATGATGCCCTAAAAGGTATAGAAATAGATAATAAAACTATTAATTATATAGCCGGTCTTTCTAAAGGAGATTTAAGATATGCTGTTAATCTTCTAGAAGTAGCCTATTACTTCAACAAAGATCATAAAATAGATGTTGAAGTCATTAATAATATAAACAGTGATCCAAATTTTTTTCATGATAAAAATGAAACCGGTCACTACGATGTCTTAAGTGGACTACAAAAATCAATCAGAGGTTCTGATGTTGACGCCAGTTTGCATTACCTAGCTCGTCTTTTAAAAGCTGGAGACTTAGATAGTATCTATAGAAGATTATCAGTCATCGCTTATGAAGATATTGGCTTAGCAAACCCAAGTATTGGTCCAAGATTAGAAGCTTGTATAAATGCTAGTGAACGCGTTGGTTTACCAGAATGCGAACTAATCTTAGCAAATATAGTAATAGAAATGGCATTATCTCCTAAGAGTAATACTGCTTATTTAGCAATAGATAAAGCATTAACTGATTTAGATACTAAGAACCTAGGAGAAATACCAAAACACTTAAAAAGTCCTTATATAGGCTATAAATATCCTCATGAATATAAGAACTCAATAGTATATCAAAACTATTTACCTAGTGGTATTAAAAATGCTAAATATTATATACCAAAAGAGAGTTCTAAATATGAAATTAATTTAAAAAATACAAAGGAAAAGATAGAAAAATTCAAGGAGATGATAAAAGATGAATAAATATAAAGTATTTATTCTAACAACATTATATATTTTTACTTTAAACTTAATACTAACTATCTTTCTATATAAATATATATCTTTTTTAAATATATGTTTTTATCTTTTTGAAAGTATAACAGTATCAGTAATAATTAGTCTTATTGCTCTCATATTTAAGAAAAAAGAAAAAGTTTATAAAACAGTTCAAATAATACTATTATTTATACTTACTGTTTTCTTTATGGCCGCTTTGGTACATTATGGATTTTATGATTGTTTCTTTTCGTTCCGTTCTTTCCTAGGTGGTGGTCAAGTTGCAGCTTTCATAGCTACAATTATTAAAGTTATGGGAGAAAATGCAATTAGTCTACTTTTAATAATAGCTTTATTTGTAGTAACATGCATATTAATTTCCAAAACAAAGTTTGAATACAATAAAAAAACACCAATTTCGTTACTTATAGTATTTTTAATTAATATACTTGTTTCTACATCTATTATATATATACCTAGTAATGACATATATTCTAGAAAGAACTTATTAAAAAATACTAATATGGAATTTAAGAATGCAGAAAGTTTTGGGCTTATTACTGCCTTTACTATAGATGTATATAGATATTTTACAGGTTATAACTACTCTATTAAAAGTATTGATAATAACAGTAACACATATGATAAAAACAAATATAACATTCAAGAAATAAATTTTAAGAAAAGTAAGAATAAAAAAATAAATAAATTAAATAATTATTTTAAAAATGAAACACCTACAGAAAAAAATGAATATACTGGTATATTTAAAGACAAGAATTTAATATTTATCACTGCTGAATCATTTAGTTTTGATTTAATTAATAAAGACAGAACACCTACCCTATATAAATTATATAACGAAGGTTTTAGATTCAATAATTTTTATACCCCAATATATTATGTTTCTACTTCAGATGGAGAATATACAAATTTAACTGGTCTTTTACCTCACGATGGAACATGGAGTTACATTAAATCACTAGATAACTACTACCCATACACTTATGGTACTTTATTAAACAATAAAGGATACAAATCATATAGTTATCATAATGGTATTTATAATTTCTACAACCGAAATACAGTAATGCCTAACTTTGGTTACACATTCGAAGGATGTGGAAATGGTTTAGAGAAAAGAATTAATTGTAGCATCTGGCCTCAAAGTGATGAAGAAATGATTACAAATACATTTAAAGACTATAAAGATGATAAAAAATTTAATGTTTATTATATGTCTATAAGTGCACATCTGCATTACGATTTTAAAAATGATAAAATGGCTATAAAACATCAAAATGAAGTAAAAGATTTAAACTATCATAAAACTACTAATGCATATATAAGTGCTAGTATGGATTTAGAAAAAGCTTTAGCAATTCTAATGGATGATTTAAAAAAGGAAAACTTACTTGATGATACAGTAATAGTACTAGTACCTGATCATTATCCTTATGGTTTATCAAATAAAGAATATAGTGATCTTAGAACAATTGACTATGACTACCAAAAACATAAATCAGGATTAATTATTTACAATAGTACTATTAAAGGAACAGAAATAAATAAATATGCTTCAAATATAGATATATTACCTACTTTACTAAATATGTATGGAACAAATTACGATTCAAGAATAATAATTGGTAAAGACATAATGAGTCAAGGTGATGGTATAGTTATATTTAATGATCGAAGTTTTCTTACTAATAAAGGTTTTTATAATGAAACCACTAATAAATTTATTGGTAACAAAGTAACAAATAAATATATAAAAGAAAAAAGAGAATTAGTCTATAATAAAGTAAATGTATCTAGTTTAATGTTAGATACTGATTACTACAAACACATAAAATAAAAAAGAGATTACTCTCTTTTTTTACTTTATCAAATCTCGAATCACACAACTTGCTATTAAAAGACCAGCAGAAGATGGAACAAATATTGAAGAAGGAATTACCCTACCTTCTTTTTTTATTGGTTCCTCTTCAGAATAACAACAAGTTATTCTAGAAGTTATATTATTATCTTTTACATGTTTTCTTAATATTCTAGCTATAGGATCGTTCCTAGTATCTCTAAGATCACACATAACAAGTTTAGAAGGATCCAATCTTTTTCCAGTTCCAAGACATGTAATAAATTTAATATTTTTTTCTAAACATTTATCAATAACTAATTTTTTAGTACTAACAGTATCACATGCATCAATAAAAAAATCTATATTATCTAAAAATAACTTATCAATATTATCTTCTGTTATAAAATCAGTTATCTTTTCAATATTTACTTCACTATTTATACTAAGTATTCTTTTTACAAACTCATCAGTTTTATATTTACCAAGATTATCGTTAGTACTAATTTTTTGTCTATTTAAATTAGTTATATCAATTTTATCATTATCTACAATAGTAACATGACCTATTCCCGATCTAACTAAAGCTTCAAGAGTTGTACCTCCAACACCACCAAGACCTAGAATAAGGACATGTTTTTCTTTTAATTTATTTAATGAGTCTTTACCAATTAAAAGTTCTAATCTATCAAACATATTAAAAAACTATAGTTAATTTTCTTCTAAATTATGATATACATCTTGTACATCATCTAAATCTTCAAGTGCTTCAATAAGACCCATTATTTTAGTTGTTTTTTCTTCATCTAAACTAATATAATTCGAAGGAATATATCTAACTTCATTCATAATAAATTCGTTAATTTGAGCGTTTTCTAATGCTTTATTCATCTTAACAAAATCTTCAAAAGTAGTATATATTTCATATGAATCATCCAAAACATCAAAATCAATTGCATCATTCTCAAGAGCAATAGTCATTAAAGTGTCTTCATCATATTTTTTAGGAAGTACAATAATACCTTTTCTTTCAAACATATAGCTAACAGAACCATCAGTACCTAAATTACCACCACGTTTAGTAAAAGTACTCCTTACCATAGAAGCAGTTCTATTTCTATTATCTGTTAGACAATCAACCATTATAGCTACTCCATTTGGCCCATAACCTTCATAGCGAATAAATTCGTAGTCTTCACCACCTGCACTTTTATTAGCTTTATCAATTGCAGCATTTATTTTATCTTTTGGCATATTAGCAGCTTTAGCTTTATCTACAACCATACGAAGATTAGGATTAGTATCAACATTTGGATCTCCACTTTTTGCAGCAACATATATTTCTTTAGCTAATTTTTGAAATATTTTCCCTCTTTCTGCATCTATCAATCCTTTTTTTCTTTTAATTGTTGACCATTTAGAATGTCCACTCATAATATCCCTCCTTAAATCATTAATATTATACAATAGTATTAGTTAAAAATAAATAGAAAAATACTCGTAAGAGTATTTAAATTAAATCTATAAGCATTGGACCTAGTAATAAAAGTAACAACAATGGAATAAAGAAGATTACACTTATCACACTTATTTTAACAGGTATCTTACTAATTTCTCCTTTAATATCTAACATTCTTTTTTCTCTAATATAATCAATTTGAGAATAAATAGTAGAAATAATATTATTACCAAAGGTGTTAGATTGTCTTATATTTAATACAATATTATTAATTGCATCACTAGGTATTCTAGCACTAAGTTCAATAAGTGCCTCATTTAAATCTTTACCATAATTAACATCTTTAACTGCTTTTTGAAACTCTCTAGATAAAGCTGAATCAATATTCTTACATGTTACTTCAATAGCACTTTTGATATTTCTTCCTGCTTCTAGAGAAAGAACTAGTATTTCAAAGAAATATCCAGCATCTTTTTCTAATTCCTTAGTCCTTTCGTTTATTTTTCTATCAATATATAATGGGAAAAACAATTGAAACGCTAAGAAAGTAAATATAGGTGCCAAAATAAAACCTAATCTAAATACTAATAATGTCAAAATAAACACTAAAACGCACACTAAAAACCTTAAATTTAAAACTTTTATAGGAGTTAAAGTATTATCAACTCCAAGTAAATTTAACTTGTCTTCAGCATATTTAATAGCATTTTTAGTATGTATCTTATAACCTATACTCTTTTCTTTTTTCATACTATCACTCTCTTATATTTATTACTCTTTTTACCACTACAATATAGATTATGTAGATTATAATAACTAAACTTAATATTACTAAACCAATAGGACTAGTGAATAAAGGCGTAAAATATGAACTATTTAAAATAGAAATCAATAAGAATATAATTACAGGAACTGATATCAATATATAAAATACAAATTTAGATAAAGCAGTTACTGATTTAAGCTCATCTTGTACCCTTTTTCTTTCAGTAAAACTCTTTTCAATTGATGAAAAGACTTTTATTACATTACCACCAGTTTTATTCAAAATGATTAAAGAAGAAGCCATATATTTAGTTTCCTCTGCATCTAATCTTTTTGCCATTCTATCAAAAACGACTTCAATATCAAGACCATAATTCAAATCTACATGCATCTTTCTGAATTCATCTGCTACTGGTCCATCAAGTTCATTAGCTACTATTTCTACAGCTTGCATAATACTTCTACCTGATTTAAAAGCATTGCTCATAATAAGTATAGCTTTAAATAAATCATTTTCTATACGTTTTTTTCTTTTTGTATGACTGATAAAGATAAAAATATCAGGAATAAAAAATGCTACTACAAAACCAAGAAGTATGATATTTAAATTAAATAAAGTAAAATTATCAACTGCTTTAAATAGTGCTATAATAGCACCTACTAACCCTACAACAATCTTAGTAGCAACAAATTCATTACCATCAAGACTAGTTTCATTTTTATATAAATATTTTTCATAAAACTTAGATAATTTCTTAGTCAATAATAAAGGTTTAATAGTATTAGCCAGTTTTTTAATTATTCTTTGATATTGTTTACCTAATCTATCTAATAGAGTGCTTTCTTCAGAAGAAATAGCAATACTAGAAAATTTTGTTATTCTATTTTCAAGTTTTATTACACGAGCTAATTTTAATACCCTAATTACTAAATAAACAAGTGCTATTGATAAAATAAAATACAATGTTAGTTCTAAAATAGCAACAGAATAACCAGTCATACTATCCCTCCTTTATACTCATATTTTTTACTTTGTTATTTTTTAAAGATATCATCAATAGTATCTATACCTTTTGATTTAATCTTTTCATAAACTTTTGGAACATATTTATACATAATATATGATCCATTTACTTCCCCTTCTTTAGTTAATCCTTGTTGTTTAAACTTAAATATTTCTTTTAAAGTAATTTCCCCATCTTTTATATCTGTAACTTCACAAATAGAAGTTATTTTTCTTTTACCATCTTGTAGTCTTTCAATATTTATCACAAGATCAATAGCTTTTTCTATATATTCACGAACAGCTAAAACTGGTATTTGAATACCACTCATTAAAACCATTGTTTCTAGCCTATTTAAAGCATCTTTTGGACCATTAGCATGTAATGTAGATAAACTACCATCATGCCCGGTATTCATAGCTTGTAACATATCAAATGCTTCTTTACCACGAACTTCACCTACTATGATACGATCAGGTCTCATACGAAGTGAATTAATAACCAAATCACGTACAGTAACATCACCTTCATTATCATAATTAGTATTTCTAGTTTCTAAAGTTATAACGTGTTCTTGCGATAAATTAAGTTCTGCAGCATCTTCAATAGTAATAATACGTTCATCATTATCGATAAGTGAAGATAAAACGTTTAATGCAGTAGTTTTACCTGAACCAGTACCACCACAAATAATTATATTTAGTTTGGCTTTAACAGAAGCCGCTAAAAATCTAGCCATATTATTTGTAAGTGATCCCATTCTAAGTAAATCTTCCATAGTATTTAAATTTTGTTTAAACTTACGGATAGTTATAACAGGACCATTCAAAGAAAGAGGTGGAATAACAGCATTAATTCTTGAACCATCCTTTAATCTTGAATCTACCATAGGATGAGCTACATCTATAGTTCGTCCAAGTGGTTGAATCATTCTTTGAATTGTCCTAATAATATGTTCATCATTTATAAATGAAACAGAATCATCTTTTATTACTTTACCATCTAATTCAATGTATATTTCATCTGGAGCATTAACCATAATTTCAGTAATATTTTTATCATCTAAAAGTTCTGTTATTGGTCCATAACCATTTATTTCATTTTCAATTAAATTAAAGATATGAGTTCTTTCTAAATTAGATAAATCATAACCCTCTAAAGATTCATTTATTTCATTATTGATATAATCTTCCAATCCTTTACTATTAGGCATATCATTATCAATTATATTTTGAATGATTTTGTTTCTTAAATCATCTAATAGATTTTTATCTTTAATAATATCATAATCATCTACATCAACCGCAGCATTAATATTCTTATCTTTTAATTCAAAAGCTTCAGAAAGGGTCTTTGCCATATTATTTTTCCTCCTTTCCGATCAAAGTCAAAGCATATTGCTTTAACTTATTTAATTCTTTTTGTGAAATTATTGATAAATTTTTATTAAGAATTAAAATTTCGTTTTGTAAGATATATTTATCTATATTTTTAATATGCATACTCTTAGAAATAGTAAAATCTATATTAGCATTAATAATATTTCTTATTTCATACAAAGTATAATGATTTTTACCTGGGAATACCGATTCATTTAAAACAGTATAATAATTAGAATATCCTACATCATTCATGATAGTAATAAATGATCTAGCATTTTTTAAATCAAAAGTATCATTAGTTAAAATATATAAAATAGTATCACTACAATCAAGAGCAGTAATATTAATATCATCTAGAACATGAGAAGTATCAATTAGAACAACATCATATTTATAAACTAAATTATTTAAAATTAAAGGGATATATTTTGTATCAATTTTATTTGCTTTTCTTGGATCTTTTGGCGCAGCAATTATATCAATATTTTCATTATATGAATAGTAATAATCACTAATGTCTTTATATTTATTATTAATTAAATCTTCTGTAAGATTAAAAATTGTAGTATCATTATTACTATTTAAATACGTGGCGATTGCTCCACCATAAAGATCTAAATCTATAACAAGAGTTTTATATCCTAACAAATGATATATTCCTGCTAGATTCATAGTATGAATTGTTTTACCTACTCCACCTTTAGTAGAAGTAATAGTAATAATTTTCCCTTTAGTTCCTTTCATCTTTATTCCCCTTTTCTATCTCTCGATATTAGCTTTTATTTTATAATTGTTAAATCCAATAATTTGACCAAATATTGAATTGATATCTTTTTCTAAAACTACTTTGTCATTTCGAATACTTATTATCTTAATATTCTTATCAACTTTTTTAATATATTCATTTGCTTTATTGATATCGCCCGTTTTATTAATTTCTTCAATAGCAACATTTGCAACATCTTCAAGCTCTTTTTCTTTAATACTCATATAAGAAGTATCAATAGCAAAAGCAAATATTATTAGAAAAACAGGTATTAATATTATAAAAAGTACTAGAGTTTGACCTTTATTATTCATTAATAATTGTCCTTTGTGTAGTTATAGTATATGGATTATCAAAAAACACATCTGAAAATGGAGTAACAAGTTTAACTTTTTCTGATAAAGTAATTACAATAGTATCACCTTTGTTACTTGTTTTATAAGTAATATTTTTTTCTAATTTGTTGTTTATATATTCATCTGATTTATTGCTTTCTTTATAAACCACAACTTCATGAGCCACATCTTCCAAATGATTTTTTTGATAAAAAATATTAGCAAAGTCAATAATAATGAATAAAATCATCATAAAAATTGGTATGATAATTACAAATTCTACAAGAGCTTGACCATTGCTATTTTTCAACACATTTACCCTCCCCAGGTTTATCTCCTTTTACATAAACTTCATCAACCATACCACATGAAGATTTTGTGATGGAATCTTTTAAATAACCTCCAAGAAGAGTTACCAAAGCTATAGCCACTACACTAATAAGTGCTATAATTAAAACATACTCGACAAGAGCTTGACCCTTATTATTTACTCTTTTCATTACATCACCCTATTTTTCTATATTAATTTTATAAAAAATATAGGAAAATGTCAATTGATATTACTATTATTTTAGTATTTTTCATAGGATTATTTAGGTGGTATTATGAAAAAATTAAAAACTTATTCAATATGTTTAGGAATAACATTAGGATTAATAATAATATTTAGTTTTTTAATCAATATATTAAACTATTTTGATTTATTAAACATCAGTACTTATAAAACACTAATTATAGTATCAAT
>CAZKTT010000003.1:0-19029 GCA_964555755.1 uncultured Mycoplasma sp. | reverse complement strand
AAACCAATCGTAGCTTATGATCCAAAATCAAGAGGATCTGAAGCATATTTAAATTTAGCCAAAGAGGTGATTAAAAATAATGGAACAAAATAAAAGAATAGCATTGGGGAAAGGGTTAGAAGAATTATTTAATATTGAGGATATAAATCTCGATAAAATTGAAGAAAGAATAGTGGAAACAACAAACGAAGAAGAAATTAAAGAAATAAAACTAAGTGAATTGAGAGTTAATCCATATCAACCAAGAAAATCATTTAATGAAGAATCACTAAATGAATTAGCAACTTCAATAAAAGATCATGGTGTAATACAACCAATAATAGTTAAAAAGAGCATAAAGGGATATGAAATAGTCGCAGGAGAACGAAGATATAGAGCATCAAAATTAGCAGGATTAGAAACAATTCCTGCAATTATCAGAGATTTTACTGATGAACAAATGATGGAAATAGCGATTTTAGAAAACTTACAAAGAGAAAATTTAAATGCTATTGAAGAAGCAGAAGCCTATCTATCTCTAATGCAACGATTAAACTTAACACAAGAAGAATTAGCAAAGAGAGTAGGTAAAAGCAGAAGTTATATAACTAATATGCTTGGATTATTATCTTTACCAGAAGAAGTAAAAGGATTGGTAAAGGATAGCAAATTAACCATGAGTCATGCTAGAACGCTATCAAAACTAAAAGATGTAGAAAAAATAAAAGAATTAGCTAATAAAATAGTTAATGAAAACTTAAATGTTAGAGATATAGAACAAGAAAGTCAAAAAGAAACAATTGAAAAAAAGGTAGTACAAAGAAAAAAAGAAAGAAATAGAGAATATATCGCTTTAGAAAATGAATTATCAGAATACTTAGGTACTAAAACAAAAATAAGCGATAAAAAAATAGAAATTAAATATGAAAACGAAAATGATCTAAATCGAATATTAGAAATTATAAATTTTAATAAGTAGGTGAAAAAAGATGCAGGATTTTTGGAAGTATTTTATTGGACATGACTTGCATTTAATAATCATATATATAGTTATAAGTTATATTTGTTATCAAATAATTTCGAAAATAATAACAAACCAGACAAAAAGAATAAAAAAGAAAAGACAACAAACAATGCAAAGATTGCTAAAAAACATTCTAAAATACGTAATTATTATACTAGTAGCAGTTAAAACTCTTAGCATATTAGGAGTAGATGTTACTTCAATAGTGGCAGGTTTAGGAGTCGGAGCAATAGTACTATCACTTGCATTAAAAGATATGATGCAAGATATTCTTAGTGGAATTTCTATTATTTTTGAAGATCAATTTGATGTAGGAGATCTAGTAGAAATAAATGGAACAGTAGGAACAGTAACAGATATGGGACTAAAAAGCACAAAAATAAAAACAATGGAGAATATAGTAAAAATTATTTCAAACAGAGCCATTGTAGAAGTTTCAAATTATTCGAAAAACAATCCTAACTTAATAATGGAAATACCAATTTCATATGAAATAGATAATGAATTAACAGATAAAGTTATTGAAAACATAATAAAAAGATCTATGAAAGAAGTATCAACACTAACTGGAGATATTGAATTATTAGGTTTAGATCACTTTAATGATTCAAATATGGCATATAGAATATGTATACCAGTAAAAATAGATGAACAATTTAAAGCAAAAAGACAAATTAACAGAATAATAAAAGAAGAATTTGATAAAGAAAAAATATCAATACCATTCAACATAATAGAGGTAAAACATGAATGAAAAGTATACAATAGGAACAAAAGTAATAATGAAAAAACAACATCCCTGTGGAACTAATCTTTGGGAAATTGTTAGACTAGGAGCAGATATAAAAATAAAATGTATAAAATGTAATAGAGCAGTTATGATTCCTAGAATAGAATTTAATAAAAAAATAAAAAAAATAGTAGAGGAGTAGAATATGGCAAAAAAAAGAAAGTTAAAATTAAAGTTTCATCCAATAACTAGTTTCATAATATTAATTGGAATAACAGTAATCTTAAGTGCAATACTATCGTTTTTTAATTTATCCGCATCATATGATGTAGTAAATTTAAAAACAAATGAATTGAAACAAGAAATTGTAACTGTAGAAAATATGATAAGTTATAATGGAATAAAATCAATGATAAGTAACGCCTCTAAAAACTTTGTAAGTTTTACAACAGTTAGCACTTTAGTTATAACATTAATAGGTATAGCTGTAGCAGAAAAAACAGGACTTATCCAGACGTTCATGAAACGAAAACTATCAAAAATAAATCCTAGAATTATAACTTTTTTACTATTTTTAGTCGCAGTGTTTTCAAGTATTGTAAATGAAGTAGGATATGCTGTATTAATACCACTTGGAGCACTATTATTCTTATTTAATGGTAGAAATCCACTAGCAGGTATATGTGCTGCCTTCGCAGGAGTGGCCTTTGGTTACAGCGTAAGCTTCTTTGTTGGAGCAATAGATATGTCTTTAATACCATATACTATGGGTGCTGCGAATCTTATAGATGATACTTTATATATACGTATGACCTCTAACTTATTTATAATGATTGCTTCATCGATAATAATAGCAATCATAGGAACAATAATAACTGAAAAATATATTGTTAAAAAACTAGGTCGATATGTTCAAAAAACAAGAGATGATCTAGATCAAACAAAAGAAATAGAATATTTAGATCTAAAATATGAAGAACAAAAGAAATTAAAAGAAGAAGAAACAGAAAAAAAAGGATCAAAATATGCTTTGATCGCCGCAATTGTAGTTTTGGTTATATTTACTTACATGATTATACCAGGATTACCATTGTCAGGTATGATTTTAGATAAAACACAAACTTCATATGCATACCAATTATTTGGAGAACATTCATATTTTGAAGCAGGATTTACTTATATGCTTTCATTATTCTTAATCATAACTGGTATAGCTTATGGAATTGGAGCTAAAACAATTAAAAACGATAATGAACTAATTCAAAAAGTTACAAAAAAACTAAGTATTTTTGGTGTTCTATTAGTGATGATATTCTTTGCTGCACAATTTGTAGCAATATTTAAAGAAACAAACATCGGTACAATAATTGTAGCTTGGTTAGCTAGCTTACTAAAAATAGTTCCACTATCTGGAATTTTGTTGGTAGTAGTAGCAATTTTAGTAATAGCAATATCAAATCTATTTATGCCAAGTACTGTAACAAAATGGATTATCATATCACCAATTTTAGTACCAGCAATGATGCAAATGAATTTATCTCCTCAGTATTCACAATTTATATTCAGAGCAGCAGAATCAATGACGAATGGAATAACTCCATTACTAGCATATTTCGTAGTATTCTTAGGATATTTGAATATATATAACAAAGATGAAAAACGAATATATGGTATAAGAGATGGTATTAAACTAATGTTACCATATACAATGGCTCTTTCAGTAGCATGGATAGCAATTGTTCTATTATGGTATTTAGTAGGTTTACCATTAGGACCAGGAGTATATCCAGTATTATAAGGAGGAACAATGTTAAAAGCAGGAATAGTAGGACTACCAAATGTCGGAAAATCAACTCTTTTCAATGCAATCACAAAAAAAGAAATACTAATTGCAAATTATCCTTTTGCTACAATTGATCCTAATGTTGGAATAGTAAATGTTCCAGATGAAAGATTAATAGAATTAGAAAAAAAGTATAACCCAAAAGAAGTAAAACCAGCGGCCTTTGAATTTGTAGATATCGCAGGTATCGTAAAAGGAGCTTCTAAAGGTGAAGGATTAGGTAATAAATTCTTATCTCATATTAGAGAAGTTGATGCAATATGTGAAGTTGTACGTTGCTTCGAGAACAAAGAAATAACACATGTTGAAGGTTCAGTAGATCCTATTAGAGATATAGAAATAATTAACTTGGAATTAGCCCTAGCAGATTTAGAAATTGTTTCCAATAGATTGGATAAAATAAAGAAAAAAGCACAAACAACAAAAGATAAAGAAAGTTTAATTGAACTATCAGCCATAGAAAAATCAAAAGAAGCATTAGAAAAGAATATTCCATTAAGATTAATAAAATATGAAGAAGATGAATTATTTGCTTTAAAATCATTTAATTTATTAACATTAAAACCCCATATTTACTTAGCTAATGTGTCAGAAGATGAAATAAATACTGAAAATGAGTATGTTAAGCAAGTAAAAGAATATGCAATGAAAGAGAATTCTAAAACAATTCAAGTTTCAGCAAAGATAGAATCAGAATTATCAGAACTAGATGAAGAAGATAGAAAAGAAATGTTACAAGAACTAGGAATTGAAAAGAGTGGATTAGATAAACTAATAGAAACAACATATTCAATACTAGGATTAAAAACATATTTCACTGCAGGACCACAAGAAGTAAAAGCCTGGACATATAAAGATGGAATGAATGCAAAACAATGTGCAGGAATAATTCATACTGATTTTGAAAAAGGTTTCATCAAAGCAGAAGTAATTTCATATCAAGATTTAATTGAAGCAGGAGATGAACAAAAAGTAAAAGAACAAGGCAAGCTAAGACTTGAAGGAAAAGAATATCTAATGCAAGACGGGGATATATGTCATTTTAGATTTAATCTATAAAAAAACAGTTATAATAACTGTTTTTTTTAATAATAATTTTTAATAAATTCTTCGTATGCCTTTTCTTCTAATGAAAAATCAAGCTTTTTAATTTTAAATTTACTATCTTTTGATTTTATAATATTATCACACACATAACATAAGAAATTAGGATTTCTAGCCAAAATAGGACCTAATAAATAAGTGCCATAAAAGTTTTTATAATTAAATCCATCATATTTAGTTTCATATCCCTTAAATTTAGTATTCTCAAATAAATAGTTTTCGCATTTAATTATATTATTGTGATTTTGAAAACCAACAATATCTCCATCAAATAAAGAACATTTAAAAATACCTTCACTAACAACTCTATCAATTTTTTCATTATCAAATTCAAAGAAACCTAAGCCATCAACTAAATCTTCATTATTATAAAACTTCTTTCCAAAAAGTTCGAATGAATTTCCTGTAGCAATGATGTACTTATCATTATCAATATACTTTTTCAAATTAGTTTTATACTTCATAAGGTGTTCTAAAGCTAGAAGTTGAGAACTTTCCATTCCACAACCCATATATATGATATCTATATCTTTAAAATCAAGATCATCTAAAATTGATTTTTCAATTACTTTTGTATCTATACCTTGCTTAGTAAAATAATTATATAATGCTTTAATATTACCGCATTCACCATATAAATTCATTAAATCTCCATACAAATATAAAATATTAATCTTCATTATTATCCCTCCTCATTAGAGTATTAAACGGTTCGATATAATCAAAGTTTAATATTCCATAAACATTACCTTCAGTTTTATTTTTAACAAATTCAACACCATCAGGGACATTATCAAAGCAAACTATATCATCTTCTTTAAATCCGGCACTTTTGATTCTTGCTGCTATATTATAGGCGTCTCTGCCAATGCAGACAACTTTTTCAATTGAATCATCATTCAGTAATTCAAATTCTATATCATATAACCAAGACATATCGTTAAAAATATATCGTCTACTAATTTCCATCCAACCAATTACTAATACCTTTTTTTCTTTAAAGCGACTTATATAAAAAACAGTTTGATTAAAAGTAGTACGATTTTCATTCTTATTATTTAGAACAACAACTTTTCTATCTCCAATATGATATTCACTAAATATTTTTTTATTCTTATAAATAGTATTTAAAGATTCACAAGCAAGATTCATATCTAATTTATATAAATCACATACAGTAAATGCTGCTAAAGTGTTATAAATAGAGAATAAAACATTATATTGAAGATTAATCACATATTTTTTATTAATAGTAAAATTATTATTTTCATAATCAATATTAGTAACAGAACAAGCACATTTAGGCTTTTTAAAATCACATGAAGAGCAATAATAATCACCATATTCTTCGAAAATTCTATATTTATATTCAATTTTCTTATGACATTTAGGACAATAACTAATATTTAAACTAGTAAAAATATTGTCTTTATATGAGTATTTATTTTTATTAATGCCATAATAAATAATTTTATTGTCTGGATTATTTAATTCGATATTTCTAAGATAAGGATCATCACCATTTGTAATTATGGTCATATCATGAGTGATAGATAAATCAATTTTTTCAAAAACTCTATCTGCACTACCTTGTCTAGGAGGTTGATCACGACAAATATTTGTGACCACTAAAACATTAGGTTTCACATCTTTAAATAAAAAAGGAGTGTATCTTTCATCGACTTCTAATATTACTAAGTCTTTTTTAATTTTACCAGTTAATGAGCATTGTTCTAAAAATGTAGTAACAACACCATTTCCCATATTAGCACCACTTTCATTATGACAAACAGTATAACCTTGATCTTCAAATATTTTTCGTATAATTGAAGTTGTACTTCCTTTTCCACTACTACCGGTTACAGCAATTATATTATCAGGAAGCGAAAACTTTCTAAGTAAGTTTTTATCTATTTTTAAAGCTATACCACCAGGGAAAGCAGAACCTCGGCCTAGAATTTTACACATCAAAACAATAAGTTTACCAATAATAATACTAAAAATTTTCATATACATCATCCTCATACTTAGTATACCACGCGCAATAAGATTTTACAAAAATAATAGATTTTTTTATTAAAATGTTCATGTTTAATTCTATAAGTGTTATAATAATATCAAAGGAAAGTGGTAGAATGGGAATGACAAAAATTATTATAGCTAAAATAAGAGAAATAGATACAAAAAGATTAAATCTTTTAGCAGAACGAATAGCTAAAGAGAATAATAAATCAGCTTCATATGTTAAAAGAGATATGATAAAGAACTTCTTAAAATACAAAATTGGGTATACTGATTATTTTAAAGGTAATTATATTAATCTGACAGAAGACAGAAAAAAAGATTTTGTTACATCAAAGAATTTTATTAATATATTAGAATATCTAAATCCTGAAGAATATAGAATAGTTATGTTAAATAAATTAATATTTAATAAAATATTTAAAAAGTATATAAAAAGAGAATTCTTAGATATCAGAGTTGCTTCTGAAGAAGATATAAAGAATTTTATAAAAAACAAAGAAAGTGTTTTTGCTAAACCAATAACTAATTTTGGAGGACACGGTATAGAAAAAATAAAAGTTTCGGATATAAAGAACATTAACAACTTCCAAAAAAAGTTGTTGGATAACAAACAATACCTACTAGAAGAAGAGATAAAACAACACAAAGTGTTAAATGAAATAAATCCACATTGTGTAGCTTCATTAAGAATAGCTACTCTATATAAGGATGGAAAAGTATATGCGTTCGATAATGTAATAAGAATAGGACTTGACGACAATCCAGCTCTAGCTTGCCGTGATGGTAACATGAGATTCGATAATAATGGTGTACCTCAAAGTAAATTCTGGGATGATGATGGCAATAGTTATGAAGAACATCCATTAACAAAATATAAAATAGCAAATCTAAAAAAATTACCATTTACTCAAGAAGCAGTAGATATGGTAAAAGAAGCTGCTAAATTAATACCTGAAATAAGATACATAGGCTGGGATGTTGCAATAACACCAGATGGTCCAATAATAATCGAAGGTAATGAATTTCCTAGTTATGGTCCAGTACAAAACTATATGCTAAATTCTGCAAATGAAGGGCATCTAAAACAAATAAGAGATATTATTGGAGAAGAAGAAATAAAAAAAATTAAACTATAAAAAAACAATGATTATTAATCATTGCTTTTTTTATTAGATATTTGAATAATCTCTTTTTCCAAAAATAGCACTACCTATTCTAACAATATTAGAACCAGCCTCAATAGCTACCTCAAAATCATGAGACATTCCCATTGATAAATATTTAAAATCTAATTTTGGGTCAGAAACACCAGATAATTCATCATATTTTTCTTTAACTTTATCAAAAAAAGGTTTAACATCTATAGGATTATCCACTGCTGGAGCAACACTCATAAGGCCTCTGATTCTAACGTTCTCACAATTTTCAAGAATATCAAGAACTAAATTTTTTGCTTCATTTAAAGGAACTCCAAATTTACTTTCTTCTTCTGCAGGATTAATTTGTACAAGAATATCCATAGTTATATTACAATTACCAGCACGCTTATCTATTTCTTTAGCAAGTTTTAAAGAATCCACTGAATGAATCATATCAACTTTATCAATAATATATCTAACTTTATTAGTTTGAAGATGCCCAATCATATGCCACTTAACTGGGTTAACAGAATCATATTTATCCATAATTTCTTGAACTTTATTTTCCCCGATATCAGTAACACCATAAGAAATGGCAGTATTTATTTCTTCTGGAGTTCTTGTTTTACTTACCGCTAATAAAAGAACATCTGATTCATTTCTTCCACACTTATCACAAGATTTTTTAATCTTAGAACGTACAATATCTAAACATTCTTTTATATTAACGTTAGACATCATAATCATCTCCTTATCTACTTTTTCAAGTATATTATAATATGAGTATTATAGTTCATCAACATAAAAAATAAAAAATTAAAAAAAGTATTGACATAAATATTATAGTATGGTAGATTATTTATAGGAATTGATTCGTTATGCCTTGAGAGTTTATCTTTCTGGTTGAATTGATTCCTTCTTTTTTTGTATAAAAATGTAATATACAGTACAAGCAATGCAAATATTTGCATCGCTTTTATTTTTAAACTAAAAACGCTAGACAAACATATAATTTATTGTTATAATACAAGACGAGTAAAAAAGTTTACTCCTTGCTTCGAAAGAAGACATAAGTCCAAAAGGAGGTGTAGAACATATGAACAAATATGAAATTATGTTTATAGTTAAACCTACACTAGAAGAAGCTGACATTAAAAAAGCTTTTGAAAGTGCTAAAAAGGTGTTAACTGATCACAAAGCTAAAATAGTAGAAGAAAAAGAAATGGGGCAAAGGGATTTAGCTTATGAAATAAAAAAACATAAGACTGGATATTACTTTTTACTAGTATTAGAAGCACCAGTTGAAGCTATTGATGAATTTAATCGTATTTCTAAAATTAGTGAAGACATAATTCGTTCTTTAGTAACTAAATTAGAAAAATAAGAGGTGAAAAATATGAATAAAGTATTTTTAATTGGGAGATTAACTAGAGATCCCGAACTTAGATATACATCAAGCAATATTCCTGTTGTTACTTTTTCTTTAGCAGTAAATAGAAATTTTACTAATCAAAATGGAGAAAGAGAAGCAGATTTTATTAATATTGTTGTATGGAGAAAACAAGCAGAAAATATTAAAAACTATATAAGTCAAGGCAGTCAAGTTGCAATAGACGGACGTATTCAAACAAGAAATTATGAAGATCAAAACGGACAAAAAAGATATGTCACTGAAGTTGTAGCAGATAACGTTCAATTTTTAGATACAAAAGCTTCTCGTGAACAAAGAGAAACAAGTGAAGATGTTAATCCTTATAATTTAGGAGATAAAAAAGATATGTCTGATATTCCAGACGATCCATTTAAAGATTTTGGAGAAGAAATAAAAGTTGAAGAAAATGACTTGCCATTCTAAAAGGAGGAAATATAATGGCAGAATTTTATAAAAAGAGAAAAAAAGTATGTTACATGTGTACTGGTAAAGATGTTGATTATAAAGATGTTGAAACATTAAAAAAATTCACAAATGAAAGAGGTAAAATATTACCAAGACGTGTAACAGGTACATGTGCTAAGCACCAAAGAGTTGTAGCAGCAGAAATAAAAAAAGCACGTATAATTGCATTATTACCATTTGTAAAATAAACATTTATGTTTATTTTTTTCTTTGTCTAAAAATAAATAACATATTATATGACATATTAGTATTTTTTTGATATAATATTTAAAGAAACAAGGGAGGATTTATGGCAGTTAAATATTTAAAAAAAACAATTATTAAAAATTTGTTCTTATCAAAAAAAGTATTTATTTCAGCACATAAAAATATAGATTTAGATGCTTTTGCTTCAATGGCAGGGTTTTCTCTTATATCTAAAAAACTAGGAAAAGAAACATATTTAGTAATTGAACAAAAAGATATTGAGTTATCAACAAAAGAAGCTATTGAAAAACTTGAAAAGACTTTAAAAATAATTTCTGTAAGAGAAGCAAAAGAACTAATTGATGAAAGATCTTCTTTAATAGTATTAGATACTAATAAACCAAAATTAATGGAATGTGAAACACTATTAGATAAATTCAATAAAATAATAGTCATAGATCATCACGCAAAAACTCCAGATACTTTAAATACACCAAATTTATTTATTGAAGAAAATGCGACATCAGCTAGTCAATTAGTAGCGGAATTATTAAGCTCATTCAAAGTAAAGATACCTAAATCATATGCTACAGTTTTGTTAAGCGGAATAGCATTAGATACTAATAATTTTGCTTACAAGATGTCTAGAAAAGCCTTTTACTATTGTTATTATTTAACTAGTAGAGGCGGAGATATAAATGAAGCTCAAATGATACTAAAACAAGATATAAAAGAATATGTAAACAGATCTAAAATGATCGCAGACACACAAATAATAAATGATGAAATAGCGATTGCAAAAGGACAAAGAGGAAGGATATATACGTCTCAAGAATTAGCAAAAGCAGCAGATTTATTACTTTCATTTAAAGGAATAAAAAATAGTTTTGCTATAGGTTATTTAGATAAAAACTTAATTGGAGTAAGCGCAAGATCAGTTAATAAAGTAAATGTTGGAAAAATTATGGAAGCATTTGGTGGTGGAGGAAACAAAACAGAAGCTGCCGCTAAAATAGAAAATACAACTATTAAGAAAGTAGAAGAAGAAATCCTAGAAAGTATAAATAAGTAGGTGGTTTTATGAAAGTTATTTTTCTAAAGGATGTAAAAAACCAAGGTAAAAAGGGAGAAATAAAAGAAGTAAAAGATGGATATGCAAAAAACTTTTTAATAAAACAAGGATATGCAGTAATGGCTACTACAGAAAGTAAAAAAATTCTTGAACGAGATCAAAAACTTGCTAAAGCAGAAGATGATAAAAAGAGAGAAGAAGCAAAACAAGTAAAAGAAGCTCTAGAAAAAGAAAAATACAAATTTGTAGTAAAAACTGGAAAAGAAGATAAAGTTTTTGGCAGTATATCAGCAAAGCAAATAAAAGAAGAACTAGATAAAAAGTATAAAATAGATAAAAAACAAATTATTATTGAAAATCCAATCCAAACATTAGGTTTTCATGAAATAAAAATTAATTTATACAAGGATGTAATTGCAAATATTAAAATAGAAGTAACAAAGTAGGTGATAAAATTGAAAAAAGATATTCCAAATAATATTGAGGCAGAAAGATCAGTATTAGGATCTATGCTTCTTTCAAAATATGCACTTCAGAAAGCTATAGAAAGTTTAACGTACGATAGTTTCTTCTTAGAAAAACACGGTAAAATATTCAATGCTATTAAAGAATTAGATCAAAACTCAGTAGCAATCGATATAACGACCTTAACAAGTAAATTAAAGGATAATAAAACATTAAATGAAGTCGGAGGTATAGAATATTTAACAGATATTTTAGAATCAACACCTACAGCAGCTAATATAGATTATTATGTATCGTTAGTAGAAGATAAAAGTATACTAAGAAATCTAATTGAACAAGCTACAGAAATAGTAACAATGGGATATAACAATGAATTACCAGTAAATGAAACACTAGATAAATCAGAAGCCAAAATACTAAGTGTAGTTAAGAATAGAAAATCTTCAGAATTTAAACAAATTCCAGAAGTTCTATCAGAATTCCAAAACAATCTAGAAAAATTAGCAAATAACAAAGGTAAAATTAGTGGGTTATCCACAGGATTCTATGACTTAGATAATATAACTGATGGATTTCATAAAAATGAACTAATCATTTTAGCAGCTCGTCCAGGTATGGGGAAAACAGCCTTGGCACTTAATATAGCTAATAATGTTGCTTTGAAATCAAGAAAATCAGTAATAATTTTTAACTTAGAAATGAGGGCAGAACAATTAGTTAGTAGAATGGTTGCATCATTAGGACAAGTAGACGGAAGAAAGCTTCAAAATGGTGCATTAGATAGTAAAGATTGGCAAAGGGTAAATGAAGCAATGAGTCAATTAGCAGAATCAAATATTTATATTGATGATTCACCAGGTATCACAGTAGGAGAAATTAAAGCTAAATGTAGACGTGTTGCAAGTCAAGATGAAAACTTAGGATTAATAGTAATTGACTACTTAACCCTAATTGGAACTGGTGGAAGATATGCTGGTAACAGGCAACAAGAAGTATCAGAAATATCAAGAGCATTAAAAACTCTAGCGTTAGAACTAGAAATACCAGTTTTAACATTAGCACAATTATCAAGAACCCCAGAATTAAGAGAAAACAAAAGACCAATATTAAGTGACTTAAGAGAATCTGGATCAATTGAACAAGATGCAGATATAGTATCATTCATATATAGTGATGACTATTATGCTGATCCAAATGCAAGAGCAGAAATAATTGAAACTGAAGTAATAGTAAGAAAAAACAGAAGTGGTAAAGTAGGAACAGCAAAACTATTATTCAAAAAGAACAATCAATCGTTCATGAATTATTTGAACAAAGAAAAGAAAGAGGTGCCAGCTGGTGAATAAGGGTTTATATGTATGTTTAGTAATAGCAGCAATAGGAATTAGCATTATTTTAGCAGTTTTTGAAAGTGCTTCCTATGTTTTTTATGATGCCCAAAATATCTATAGAGTTTACCTAAATGGGGAATCTATAGGTATAATTGAAGATAAAAAAGAACTAGAAACATACATAAACGAACAACAACAACAATTAAAAAATAAATATAATGTTGATAATGTTTACTTACCTAATGGTTTGAAAATAGAATACGAAACTACATATAATGAAGAAACAAATTCCATTTCTGATATATATAATAAAATAAGCGCTTCTGAAGATTTTACTATTAATGGATATATTGTAACAATCACAGACAAAAAAGAAATAAAAAGTGCTAAGGAAGAAAACAAAATAGAAACAAAAAAGATTAAAGAATATATATATATATTGGATAAAGGTATTCTTCAAGGAGCAGTTGACGATGTAGTAAGATCGTTTGTAAATGAAGATGAGTATAATGAATATTTAAATGAAACAAAAAAAGACATGACTAGTATTGGTACAACTATAGAAAATGTCTATATAAAAGAACAAATCGCAGTCAAAAAAAGTAAAATACCTGCTAATCAACCAATTTTTCAAACAGAACAAGATTTAGCAAGATACCTTCTTTTTGGTACAGAAAATAAAAACAAAACATACAAAGTAAAATCTGGTGACAACGTTAAAGATATAGCTTATAAAAATAAAATGTCTACAGAAGAGTTTTTAATAGCAAATAAAGATATAAATAACAAAAATGCTCTTTTATATGAAGGACAAGAAGTTGTAATAAGTTATATTAATCCAAAAATAACTGTAGTAGAAGAAGAAAATACAGTAAAAAAGGAATCTATCAGGTTTAAAACAATAGAAATAGAAGATAGCAATATGATGCCTGGTCATTATGAAGTTATTCAAAATGGTAAAAAAGGCACAAGTATAATAACTAGAAAGATAAAAAAGCAAAATGGTAAAATAATAAATGCCTTAATTGTTTCAAGTGAAGTAATAAAGGAACCTATTGATAGAAAGATAAGGACAGGTGGAGATGTAGATTGGGTATGGCCAACAGTAGGAAACTACACCATAACAGAGCATTTTGGATATGTTCTAAGATCAGACATTGGTGAAAGTTCTACAAGGCTCCACGATGGTATAGACATAGCAGGATTAGGATGTGGAACGCCTATATATGCAGCTGGAAATGGTGTAGTAGAAATTGGAGGATGGTACCCAGGTTATGGTCTAATTGCTGAGATAAATCATGGTAATGGATATAATACACTATATGGTCATATGAATAGTGTAGCAGTTTCTGCAGGCCAAACAGTTAAAAAAGGCCAACAAATTGGTACCATGGGGAATACAGGATATTCATATGGATGTCACCTACATTACAAAGTAACATATGGAGGGTCATCCATAGATCCGTTATCACTTTACTAATGAAAGTAACAGTATTAGCAAGTGGTTCTAAAGGTAATGCCACTTTAATAGAAACCAAAGATGCAAATATTTTAATAGATGCAGGATTACCATTATCAAATTTAGAAAAAAGATTGAATAAAAAAATGCCTAATATCGATATACTATTAATAACTCATACCCATATCGATCATATTAAAGGGATAAATTCAATACTAAAAAAATACAAACCAAAAATATATACAATTTCTGAAGAATTGACTAAAAAAATCCCCTTAATATATGAAGTTAATTATAACAAAAGCATAATTATGAAAAATATTACAATAGAAACATTTGAACTTTCTCATGATGTTCCATGTATGGGAATTTACATTAAAAATAATGATAAAGAACTTGTCTATATTACTGATACAGGGTATATAAAAGAAACAATTATTAATAAATACAAAAATAAAGATATATATATACTAGAAAGTAATTATGACGAAGAAATGTTAAAAAATGGTCCTTATCCATTTAATCTACAACAAAGAATAAGAGGTTCGAAAGGGCACTTATCTAATAGTGAGTCAACTCGTTATCAAAAACAACTATTAGGATTGAAAACAAAATATCTTTGTTTAGCGCATTTAAGTGAAGAAAATAATACTCCAGAAATAGCTAAAGCAGAAGCAGAAAAGAATAAAAAAAATAAAACTAATTTAATTATATGCTCCCAAAAAGAAGTAGTAACTATAAATATATAAGGAGTAGTAATATGATAAAAATAATATGTTTAGGTAGTATAAAAGAAAAATACTTAGTTGAAGCTATAAATGAATACACAAAAAGACTATCGAAATACACAAAACTAGAAATAATAGAATTAAAAGATGAAAAAGATGATATTCCTAAACAAGCATTATTAAAAGAAAAACAAAAAATATTAAATGCAATAACTGAAAAAGATAACTTAGTACTTTTAGATATACAAGGAAAGGAATATACAAGTGAAACTTTTTCAGAATTTGTAAGTAAAGAATTAACATATAATAGCAATATAACATTTGTAATAGGATCTTCAAATGGTATAGATGATGATTTAAAAAAGATGATAAAAAAAAGGATTTCATTTTCAAAACTAACATTTCCACATCAAATATTTAGATTAATACTTCTAGAACAAATATACAGAAGTTTTAAAATAATCAATAATGAAACATATCATAAATAGGGTTTTCCCTATTTTTTTTGCATAAAATTAATTGGTGATTTAGTTGGAATATATAAACAGAATAATTTGGCCAATTGCAATTAGTTTAATACTAGTAAATAGCATATATTATTCGATAAAATTAAAGTTTCCACAATTTAGATTTATAAATACTTTTAGAAATATAACACAAACATCAAATAAACAAAGTATTAGTCCCACAGATACACTTATTATGGCATTATCATCAAAAATAGGAGTAGGATCTCTAGCAGGGATAGCTATAGCCATAAAACTAGCAGGAATAGGCACAATTTTTTGGATTTGGATATCTACATTTTTTTTATCAATAATTACATATGTAGAAAATGCACTTTCAATTATTTACCAAGAAAAAAGTGAGTTTAATCCAGATGGAGGGCCATCATACTATATAAAAAAAGGTTTAAAAAATAAACAATTAAGCATTATCTATTCAATATCAATAATAATTCTTTATTCAGTATTGTTTTCATCCATGCAAAGCAATACCATTACTACTTTAACAAATCAAATGTGTTCCATTAATAAAATTATTATTTCCCTCGTCGTTGTAGTATCAGTAACCTTAATCATAACTAAAGGAATAAAAACTATTTCATCTATATGTAACAAAGTATTTCCTATTATGATGCTAATTTTTTTATTACTAGGATTAATAACTATAATGAATAATTTTGATGAACTACCACATTTACTAATAACAATACTAAAAGATGCATTTAATAAAAATTCAATAAATGGAGGAATTATTTATACAATTATAATATCGCTACAAAAAAGTATTTTTGCAAATGAATCTGGAGTAGGGACAAGCGCTATAATTTCAGGAAGTGCAAACAATAGTAATTACAAAATGCAAGGTAATCTAGGAATTATTCAAACATATTTTATTAATTTTGTTGTTTTAACAACTGCTACAGTCATCATTGGGTTATCTAAGGTAAATGCAATTAATATAAATAATGGAATAGAATTAACTAGATTTGCATTTAAATATCATTTTGGCCTTTCAGGAGAATTGTTATTATTGATAATATTGATATTATTTTCCTTCTCGACTATTATTACTATCTATTATTATGGAGAAAGTGCTTTAAAATCAATTAGTAAAAAAAGAAAGTATACAATCACTTTAAAAATCATTACTATTATTTCACTATTTTCAGGAGGTATATTAAAAGGACAAGAGATCTGGAGTTTTATAGATTTATTTCTAGCAATAACTACGATAATCAATATGTATGCAATATATAAATTAAAGTCCAAAGTAGTATTAAATTTGCAAAAAAAATGATATACTAAAAGCGGTGAGATATATGGTTTTAATAACAAAAAACTGGGATGAATTACTGAAAGAGGAATACAAAAAAGATTATTTTATAAGAATATTAAAAACTCTACAAATAGAATATAGAAAAAAAGAAATATTTCCTCCAAAAGATAGTATTTTTAAAGCACTAAGAACAACAGAATACGATAATATAAAAGTAGTTATAATAGGGCAAGATCCTTATCATGGGGTAGGCGAAGCAGAAGGACTATCTTTTTCAGTACAAAAAGGGATAAAAAAACCACCTTCACTTAAAAATATCTTCAAAGAACTTCATGATGATTTAGGCTATAAAGAACCAGAAAGTGGATCCCTACTTAATTGGGCAAAAGAAGGAGTATTACTTTTAAACGCAATCTTAACAGTTGAAAAAGACAAACCACTTTCACACAAAAAACTGGGATGGGAACGTTTTACTGACGAGATAATAAAAAAAATAAATGATAAAAAAGAACCGGTAGTATTCATATTATGGGGCAATTTTGCAAGATCAAAAAAAGAATTGATTACTAATCCAATTCATTATGTAATTGAATCTGCTCATCCTTCTCCATTTTCCGCTAACTATGGTTTCTTTGGTAGCAAACCATTTTCAAAAGCAAATAATTATTTAAAATCAAAAAAAATTAGTCCAGTTAATTTTAAACTAGACTAATTTTTAAATACTTCATATTCTTCAAGTTTTCTTATCTTAAATGATTTATATTCAGAAAATTTAAAAAACTTAAAAATTTTGTTAAAACCAGGTTTTAAAAATATTTCGTTATAATTTAAAACATTTGCATTATAAAAGTCTTTTAATCCTTCAATACTTTCTTCTAAAACATTAAGTTGATGTACCTTATCCTGAATTCTAACTCTAGGATGCTCTTTAGCATACTTATTAATATTAAAACTAACTAAGAATAATTCATCTTCTTTTTCATATAAAGAAAAATCATCTTTTAAAGCAAAACTACTAATTTTTTTATCTTTAATCTTAGGCAATAGTTCATTAACAAGTTCAAGTTTCTTATCTAAAATATCATTAATATTATTAATGCAAATCTCAAGAGATCTATTATAATCTTTTAGCTTGTTCATTTTAAAGAAAATAAAAGAACACAAAATAAAAACAACTAAAAATATACTACATAAAACATATATCATCTTATCACCTATTTTCCATTTTCATTATAGCATAAAAAAAAGAACTTTAAAATAAAATTCTTATATTACTTTATAATTTATTTCTTCATCAAAAACAATAAAATCTAAATAAATTGATAATAATAAATACCATTTACCAGTTTTAGGATCACTAATAACAAAATGATCACGGGCAGCTTGCTCTACAACACCAGTAAATATACGATCACGCCATTCATTTGCATCAGGGAATGTCATATAAAAACTAGCAACTTTACCTTTATTCATTCTTAGTATGTTTTCAACATATGACTCCTCCATTGGCAAATCAGAAGAAGTATTAACACTAGGAATACCTGTACTACCAGTAATTTCATTGTATCCTAAACCATCAACCCCATTTGGATTAAAATAACTATTATTCATAATATCACCCTTTCTATAAAATATATGTTATTAAAGGATAAAAATACTGGTATATAATAAAAAAAAGATATATAATAAAAGAGGTGATGTATATGAAAATAAAAGTAGGAGTATCGACAAGACACATCCATTTAACAGAAGAAGATTACAAAATACTATTTAATGATCAAATTGAAATAATAAATCCAATCAATCAACCAGGACAATACAAATCAAATAAAACTGTAACTCTAGAGGCAAATGGCAAAACAATTGAAAATGTTAGGTTAATTGGACCATTTAGGCCATATACACAAGTAGAAATCTCAAAAACAGAAGCAATTTTTTTCAAAATATCTCCTCCAGTTAGGAGTTCAGGTGATTTAGAAGGAGCTGCTTCAATAACCATAATCGGAGAAAAAGGAAAAATAACAAGAAACGCTTGTATTATAGCCAATAGACACATTCATGTTAGCACAGAAATGAGAAAAGAATTAAATTTAAATAATGACGAATATACAGTTAAAGTATCCGGAGAAAAAGGAGGTACATTAGAGCACGTAAAAATATCAGAATCAAAAGAAGCATATTTTGAAATGCATATTGATACTGATGATGCAAATGCTTTTAATCTAGAACAAAATAGTGAAGTAGAAATTATTAATTAATTTCTAT
>CAZKTT010000002.1:25034-31244 GCA_964555755.1 uncultured Mycoplasma sp. | reverse complement strand
ATTTCTAGTTCTGATGGTACTTATAACGAGGCATGTACAATTACTGATTCCGGAAGCTTTAGTTGTCCGACTAGATAAAAATACAAGTATTTACTTGTATTTTTTTATTTGTTCCTTTTGACAAACAAATGTTTTGTTTTGGGATAAAAATTAAAAAATATGGTTAAAAGTATTTACAAAGTAGATATTAGATAGTATTATTGTGGTAGACAGTGGATAATTGTGGTGAAAAGTGGTGATTTTTATGTTGATGGGAGAGTTTCATCATAATATTGATGAAAAGGGTAGATTGATAATACCTTCTAAACTCCGCGAGGAACTTGGGGAAAATATAATAGTTACTCGTGGGCTTGAGGACACTTTATTCATTTATTCTGAAAAAGAGTGGTCATTAATAGTTTCTAAATTAAAATCCCTACCATTTACAAAAAAAGATGCCCGTAGTTTTACCAGAATGTTTTTATCCGGTGCCACTGCTATAGAATTTGATAAACAAGGCAGAATTAAAGTACCTAGTCCACTTGTTGATTATGCTTCATTAATTAAAGAATGCGTTATTATCGGTGTAGGCGATCGCTTAGAAGTATGGTCAAGAGAAAAATGGAATAAGTTCTTAGATGCTGGAAAGGAAGAATTATCAGATTTAGCAGACCATCTTTTTGAAGCAAATTTCGAGATGTAAAACATGGAAAAACATACTAGCGTATTATTGAACGAAGCGATAGACTATCTAAACGTAAAAGAAGATGGTAATTATATTGATGCGACTTTAGGATATGCCGGACATTCTAGTTTAATCTTAAAGAAGTTAACTAGTGGAAAATTAATTGCTTTTGATAAGGATATCGATGCAATTTCCTATAGTCGTATTAAACTTGAAAGTATAGGAGATAATTTTGAGATAGTTAATACTGGTTTTATTAATTTGAAAACTGTTTTAGAAGAAAAGAATATAAAACCAGATGGAGTATTATTTGATCTTGGAGTTTCATCTCCTGAAATAGATGAATCCTATAGAGGTTTTAGTTATATGAAAGATGCTAAACTTGATATGAGGATGGACCAAAATGCTTCACTTTCTGCTTATGAAGTTATAAACAATTATGAAGTTAACGATCTTTGTGATATTTTTCGTAAGTATGGTGAAGAAAAACATGCTTTAAAAATAGCATTAGAAATTGAAAAGATAAGGAAAATATCTCCAATTAATACTACTTTTGAATTAGTAGATATAATTGATAGATGTTATCCATATAAAGAAAAAAGAAATACTCATCCTGCTAAGAAAGTTTTTCAAGCTCTACGAATTGAAGTTAATAATGAGCTTGGAGAATTTGAAAAAGCATTACGTGATAGCCTTGAAATATTAAATGTTGGAGGAAGAGTAGTAGTAATTACTTTTCACTCTTTAGAAGATAGAATTTGTAAGAATATATTTAAAGAAGTCACTGAAGTTGATGAAGTAATAAAAGGAATGCCTAATATTCCTAATAATTTATTACCAGATTTTAAACTTATTACTAATAAACCTATTATTCCAAGCAATGATGAGATGAGTTTTAATAAACGTAGTAAATCTGCTAAGAGGAGAGTAATAGAAAGAATAAAATAAGGGAAATATGAGAAAACGAAAAAGAACAAAGTTTACTAAATATGAAATAGTTTTATTTGTTGTTACAGGTTTAATATGCGCATCTTTTCCTTTTATGAGTATCTTTGCTAAGAGTGCTCTTAGTGAAGCTAATTATGAGTTAGAAAACACTAAGCAAGAAGTAGCTGAGCAAACAAAAGATAATGAAAGCTTAGAAATGAAAATAAACGAATTGGCATCACTTGAAAATTTAGAGTCAGTTGCAAAAAAGATGGGATTGAGGTATACTAGTAATAGTATTAAAACAATAGATAAGTAGGGTGATTAAAAATGAATGGGAGATACAATAATAAAGTAATAAATATTTTTATTGTTGTAGCTCTTTTTTGTTTTCTTATATTAGTTTATAGGGTTAGTTATTTAACAATATCTGATGAAGTAGATGGTGTAAATCTAAAAGAATTTGCTGCGAATCGTGGTGTCGTATCAAAAACACTTCATGCCACTCGAGGAAATATATATGATGTAAGTGGTCAACCGTTAGCTATTAATGTTTCTTCTTATAAGCTTATTGCTTATTTAGATGAATCACGTAGTAAAAATGAATCTAAATTATATCATGTTAAAGATAAAGAAATGACTGCTAAAAAGCTTGCTAAAGTTTTGAAAATGAAGGAAAAAAATATTTATAAAATATTAAATCAAAATGATAAGTATCAAGTAGAATTTGGAGATGCTGGTAATGGTCTTACTGAACTTGAAAAGGAAGCTATTGAAAAACTTGATTTACCAGGTATTGATTTCATAGAAAGCAAAAAAAGATATTATCCTAATGGTGATTTTACATCTTATACTTTAGGTTATGCTAAGAGTTTAGATGATGGTTCTATAGTTGGTGAATTTGGTATGGAAGATTTGTTAAATGATGTTTTATCAGGTACTGATGGATATACCACATATCAAAAGGATTTAAATGGATATAAAATACCTGGAACTAAAGAAATAACAGTTGAGGCTATAGATGGTAACGATGTGTATTTAACTATTGATTCTAATATCCAATTCTTTGTTGAACAAGCTGTTAATGACGCAGAATCTAAATATAATTTTGATTGGATGACTGTTGTAGTAACTGATGCTAAGACGGGGGCTATTTTGGGTAGTACTCAAAGACCTTCTTTTGATCCAAATAAGAAAAACATAAAAAACTGGACTGATATAACAGTAGGAGAAGCATATGAACCAGGAAGTATTATGAAGACATATACATATATGGCTGCAATAGAGGCTGGAACTTATCGTGGTAGTGATAAATTTAATTCAGGTAGATATGAAACGGAAGATGGTACTGTTATTCATGACTGGAATGGTTATGGATTTGGACGTATCACTTATGATCAAGGATATATGGCTTCTAGTAATGTTGGTATGATTAATATCATGAATAATTTTATTGGAAGAACTCAGTTACTTAGTTATTTTGATAAATTAGGTTTTGGGCATAAAACAGGAATAACTCTTGCTAATGAAGTCGCGGGTATAGTTGATTTTAAATATGAAACAGAAGTATATAATGCTTCGTTTGGACAAGGTATTACAACAACACCAATGCAACATGTACAAGCACTGACTGCTATTGCAAACGATGGAGTTATGTTAAAACCTTATATAATTGATAAAGTAATTGATGAGGATAAAAAAGTCGTATATAGAGGTAAAAAAGAAGCAGTAGCTACAGTTGCCTCTAAAAAAACTGCTGAGAAGATGCGTGATTTAATGTATGATGTTGTAAATTCTAAATGGTATGGTGCAACAGGTGGCGATTATAAAGTAAAAAATGCTTCTTTAATAGGAAAGACAGGAACGGCACAACTTGTTAATCCATATACTGGAACATATTATACTGATGATTATAATGTAACTAAGTCTTTTGTAGGTATGTGGCCTAAAAATGATCCAGAAGTGATAATATATTCTTCGGTAAAAAGAGGAACTTCTACAGCACTTTCAGGTGTGGTTAAATCTATCATTAAAAATATGAATAAGTATTTAAATATTTTTGCTGATGATAATGACAAAGTAATTAAGAATTATAAAGTTGATAATTATTTAAATAAGCAGGTTAGTTCTGTTAAGAAAAAGCTTAAAAATGTAAATACTTTATATTTAGGTAATGGATCTAAAGTAATTGATCAATATCCTTTAAAAGGAAGTATATTAGATGCAAATGATACACTTATATTAAAAACAAGTGATAGTTATTATAAATTACCTAACTTGAAAGGTTATAGTAAAAGAGAAGTTGGAAAAGTCTGCTCAATGCTTAATTTGAAATGTACTTATAAAGGATATGGTTATGTAACTAGTCAAAGTATAATAAATCAAAAGGTGAAAGATAATCAAAAAGTAAGCTTTAATTTTAAATAAAGTTTGCTTTTTTTGGGTTTTGTGTTATAATTTAATTACAACGGAGTGGGAGAAACCCACTTTTTGTTTCGTTTTAGGAGGATTTTTATGAAACAGATTAAAAAAGTATTAGAAAAAAGTTTAAAAGATTTAAATCTTACTATTCATAGTATTGAATATAAAGATAAAACACTATATATAGTGTTAGATAGTGATGAAGTGATTGATTTAGACAAAGTAGTGGAAGCTACTAATGTGATTAATCCTATTCTAGATGAGTATGATTTTATAAAAGAGGAATACATGTTGGATGTTTCTTCACTTGAAAAAGGAGGTAATGACAAATGAATGGACAAGAGTTTTTAAACGCAGTTGATTTATTAGAAAAGGAAAAACATATAGATAGGGATATTATTTTTGAAGCAATGGAACTTGCACTTTTATCTGCATATAAGAAAAATTTTAATTCTCTTACTAATGCTAAGGTTAATATAGATAGAGATACAGGAAAGATAAGATTATTTACTTATAAAACTGTTGTTGAAGAAGTAGAAGATCCAGAAAATGAAATATCACTTAAAGATGCACAATCTATTGATAAGACTAAGGAATTAGGAGATACAATTGATGAAGAAGTATTTGTAGAAAATTTTGGTAGAGTAGCAGCTTCAACTGCTAAACAAGTTGTAGTACAAAAAATAAGAGAAGCAGAAAGAAATAGTTTAAATGAAGAATTTAAAGATAAAGAAGGAGAGTTAGTTTCTGGAGTAGTAGCTTTAGAAGATGAAAATAATTATTATATAGATTTAGGTAGAACTAATGGTATTTTACCTAAAGGAGAACTTATTGGTGATGAAAAAATTGAAATGGGTTCTACTATTAAGGCTTATGTTACTAAGGTTAATAGTAATACAAAAGGAACAATTATTTTACTTTCACGTAGTCATTATAATTTTGTTAAAAGATTATTTGAACTTGAAATACCAGAACTTGCTGATGGATCAGTTATGATTTATGCTGTTGCTAGAGATCCAGGTTCTAGAAGTAAAGTAGCAGTTTATTCAGAATATGCTAATATTGATCCAATTGGTTGTTGTATTGGAGAAAAAGGTTCTAGAATTAGTAATATAATAAAAGAACTTTCGGGAGAAAAGCTTGATATAATTAAATATTCTGAAGACAAAGAAGAATTTATTAGTAATGCTTTAAATCCTGCAAAGAACGTAAGTGTTTATATATTAGATCCTAAAAAATGTGAAGCATTAGCTATAGCTGATGGAGATGATTTTTCATTAGCACTTGGAAAAAAAGGACAAAATGTAAGACTAGCATCACGCCTTACTAAATTTAAAATAGATGTTAAAAATAGTGAACAAGTAAAAGAAATGGGAATTAATATAAAAAATGATGAAGAATAAAAAAATTCCAATGAGAACCTGTGTTGTTTCAAAAGAAAAACTACCTAAAAAAGATCTTGTTAGGGTAATTAGAACTCCTGAAGGAGAGGCAGAAGTAGATTACACAGGAAAGAAAAATGGTCGTGGTGCATATCTTAAAAATAGTAAGGATATAATAGAAAAAGCTAGACAAACAAAAATACTTGAAAAACATTTAGAAATTAAAATTGGTGATGAAATATATGATGAATTAATAAATAATTTATAAGAAAGTGGTGATATTTATGATGAGTGTCAAAGAATACGCTTTAGATGTAGATAAAACTTTAGAAGAGATATTGAAACTTTGTGAATCTTTGAACATAGCGGTGTCTAATGAAGATGATATGCTTTCTGAAGATGATATTATTCTTTTAGACAATGAAATTGCTAATACTCCTTCTGAAGAACAGGAAGATGTAGAAGAAGAACATGTCGAAGAAGAAATGGATGATGAAGAGTTAGAAAAAGATCTTCGTATAGAGCCTGTTCAAGATAAATCAGTTCAAAAAATGAAGAAGAAACCAGTATCAAAAAAACAAGATAACAAAGAGTTTCTAAAGACAAAGAAGAATTTATACAAGCATAAAGAAAAATTACAAACTAATAAGAATTCTGATGAAAAAGTCGTATTATTTAAAGAAGGAATGAATGTTAAAGATATTTCTGATGCTATAGGAGAAAATCCAGCAGTATTAATTAAAAAGTTATTTGATTTAGGAGCTCTTACTAATTTAAATCAAGCAATAGATTTTGAAACTGCTCAAATTTTAGTAG
>CAZKTT010000002.1:13251-25024 GCA_964555755.1 uncultured Mycoplasma sp. | reverse complement strand
GCAAATTCATCTACTAATATAATACAAAAGGAACTTTTATTTTAATACTGAGTAACTTTTAATATTTGATTATTGTTTCTAACTTAAAAAAGAAGAAACTAGATATATAGATTATTTTGAGGAATATGAAATAGTAGATAATGAGAAAGATTTAAAACCTCGTCCTCCAGTAGTTACTATTATGGGGCATGTTGATCATGGTAAAACATCGCTACTTGATGCTATTAGAGAAACAAGTGTTGTATCAGGGGAAGCTGGTGGAATAACTCAACACATCGGTGCTTATCAAGTGAAAGCTAATGATAGATTAATTACTTTTATTGATACTCCAGGTCATGCTGCATTTACAGAAATGAGAGCACGTGGTGCTGAAGTTACTGATATAGTAATTATAATTGTTTCAGCAGAAGATGGTGTTAAACCTCAAACTGTTGAAGCTATAGATCATGCTAAAGCTGCTAAGGTACCAATAATTGTGGCTATTAATAAAATTGATTTACCTAATGCTAATCCTGACAAAGTTCTTACTGAACTTAATGATGCTGGACTTGTTCCAGAAGAATGGGGTGGAGATGTTTTAGTTAATAAAATATCTGCTAAAACTAAACAAGGAATAGATGAATTGCTAGAAACAATACTTTTAGTGGCAGATATGCAAGAATTAAAGGCAAATCCTAATCGTTACGCTACTGGTTCAGTAATTGAAGCAAGACTTGATAAAAATATTGGTAGTGTTGCTACATTGTTAGTTCAAAATGGTACTTTGAGACTTGGAGATCCTATAGTTGTAGGTGTTAATTATGGTAAAGTTAGAACTTTAAAAAATGATAAGGGAGAAGATATAGCAATTGCTTTACCAAGTACTCCTGTTGAAATTACTGGGCTTAGTGCACTTCCTGTCGCAGGAGATCGTTTCATGACATTTGAAACTGAAAAAGAAGCTAGAAAGGTTTCTGATGAAAGAAAACTTCGTGCTAAAGAAGAAAACACTAATAAAGCTGGTATGACTTTAGAAGATCTATTTAAGGAAGTAAAAGATGGAGCTAAGACAATAAGTGTAGTTTTAAAGACTGATGTGAAAGGTAGTGAAGAAGCTATTAAGCAATCTCTATCTAAAATAGATTCTCATGGTGTAAAAGTTGATGTTATAAGAAGTGGTGTAGGTACTATTACAGAAAGTGATATTGTACTTGCTAATGCTTCAAAAGCTATAATTATTGGATTCAATGTAAGACCAAGTAATAAGACAATGGATTTTGCTAAAGAATATGGTGTAGATATAAGACTTCATAATGTTATTTATAAAATAATCGAAGAACTTGAAGAAGCAATTTTAGGAATGCTTGATCCTGAATATGAAGAAAAAGTTTTAGGATCTGCAGAAGTAAGACAATTATTTAAATTTTCTAAAGTTGGTACAATAGCAGGTTCATTTGTATTAGATGGAGTTATTAAAAATGGAGATAAGGCTAGAATAGTTCGTGATGGAATAGTTATTTATGATGGTAATATCGGATCAATACAACGTGGTAAGGATAAAGCAACTGAAGTTAAAATAGGTATTGAATGTGGTATTACTATTGAGAATTTTGATGATATTAAAGAGGGTGATATCATTGAATGCTATACTATGGAAGAAGTCAAAAGAAAATGAAAAATTTGAAATCAAAAAAAACAGCTAGTTTATTTCAAAGAGAAATAAGTAGAATACTTTTAGAAGAAGTAAAAGACCCTCATATTAAAAACGTTACAATCACTGATTGTGATGTAACAAATGATTTATCATTTGCTAAAGTATATTTTACTGTTCTAGATAGAGAGAATACTGAAGAAGTAAAAAAAGCCCTTAATAAGGCTAGTAATTATATAGAAGTTACTTTGGCTAAACATATTGAAATAAGAAAAATGCCTCAGATATCTTTTCATGAAGATACTTCAATTGAATATGGAGAAATGATTGATAAAAAATTATCTGAGATTGCAAAAAAAGAAGCTAATTAAGCTTCTTTTCTTATTCGTTAATAACAATTGCACTAGTAGGGCAATTTTCTTTTGCTTCTTTTACTAATTCAACATTTTCTTCCTTTACAGTATTGTTTACAGCTTCAGCTACACCATCATCATTAATAGTGAATTCTTCTTCTTCAGTTAAAGCAACACAAGCACCGCAACCAATACAAAGGTTATCCATTACTTTAGCTTTCATAAATACCTCCTAATACAATTATATAATAAAACAAAAAAAAGTAAATATTTTATTTTTTATCTTTTTTGTGTTATACTTATTATAGACAATAAAATAGGGTGATATGATGGAATCAAGAATGAATAAATATGATACCACTTCTGTGAAATCGAGAACAGCAAAGAATGAAAAATTATATGATGAAGTTTTAGATATGAGTATTGATTATGTTAATATTGATGTAGATAATGCTATTGATCTTACTAATAAATCAGGCGTAGGTACTAGAGAGAATTATCATAAACAAAAAGAACTTAGTCGTATTATGCCTACTCATGAAGAAAAGGTAAATTTAGAACCAGAAGAAGATCATAGTGAACATAAGGAAAACAGAGTTTATGACATCAATGAAATATTAAAACTAGCGCGTGATAATAAACTTTTTGATGATGACAAAGAAAAGAAAAGATTAATAAATACTGAGTATAATATTTTAACAAAATTAGATGTAGGACAATTGGATAAAGAAAGCATTAATAAAGATGATATTAAATCTTTAATAAATGATATATATGAAAAAGAAAAACCTGTTAAAGTTAAGAAATATTCTATGAAAGAAGAAGAACGACTTTTAAATGAATTATTTGATGATAATGCTAACGACGAACTTTCAGAAGAACTTAAATTAAAAGAAGAACTTAGTAAAAAGATTTTAGAAGATGATTTAGCTCAAGAAGACGAAAAAGAAGTTTTAACTAAAGAGATGGAATCTTTACCAAAAGAGGAACAAAATATTGAGTTTAATGAAAAAGCTGATATAGAAGTAGGTTTTGATTCTTTGGAAAGTGAAGTTAAAGAAGGTAAGGGATTACTTGTAGCTATTATTATTGTTTCAGTACTTATTTTACTTACTTGTTGTTTCTTTGTATACGAATACTTTTTTGGATTATAAAGCACTAAGTGCTTTTTTTTTGCTTTTTTAATACTATTTAATATGAGAATGGTATTAGTAAATAAGAGATCAAAACATAAGAATAAAATAAAAAAGTATTTGTTTTTTGTGTTTATATTTTTAATTTTAATTATTTATTTATTCTATAAAATTAGTTTTAATATAGGTTATTACTACTTAAATTATTCTGTTAGAAAGGCTAATATAATTATAGAAGATGCTTTATCTAGTTCTGTAAGTGATAAGGTTTTAAACGATATAAAAGATATAAATGTTTATACTATAACTAAAAGTAGTTCTGGTGATATTGAAATGATAGACTATAATTCTTACTTTGTTAACGTTTTTTTACGAGATGTTTCAGATAGTGTTGTTAAAGCACTGCATAATTATGAAAATAACAGTCGTAAGATTGCTTTTTATGTTCCGTTAGGTGTTATTACTAAAAATCCTATTTTTAATGATTTTGGGCCTAAAATACCTGTTAAAATGGAAGTAGTTGGATCTGTTTTATCTAATGTTAATACTAAGGTAAAAAGCTTTGGTATTAATAATTGTTTAATAGAGATGACTATTAATGTAACAGTTAGTGAAAAAATAATTTTACCTGTTATGTCTAAGACTATAACTGTATCAAATGAAATACCTATTTCTTATAAAATAATAAAAGGTAATATTCCTAGTTATTATGGTAATAGTATTGATAAAACTTCTAGTATTTATTCTTTACCAATAGAATAAATGCTTTTTTTGTGATATAATTTTTTTGGTGATATATGTGAAAAAAGAATATGAATTTAATAATTTAAAATATGAACTTGAAAAAGATGATCATGGTTTATTTGATTATGAAGTAGTAAAGGAATTAGTTACTGATTATTTTAATCAATATGATTATATATTTATAGATGAAGCTTATAATAAAATAAGACTTAAAGGTTTTTGTAAAAAAACCAATAGAATATATAAAAAGAACAATAATATTGATACTTTAAATGATTATATTGAGAATTATTGTGCTTACAATTGTAGATGGTGTTTATTAAAAAAGCTAAAATAATAAAAAAATCACTTTTTTTTGTGTATTTACTTGATTTTAAAGATAATAAATGGTAAATTATATCTATAAGCATATTGTGGCTTATGTGATAATTTTATTTAGGAGGTATTTTGAAATGAAAAAAGTAGAATTAATCGAAGCAGTAGCAGCTAAAGCTGGACTTACAAAAGC
Source organism: uncultured Mycoplasma sp. (assembly GCA_964555755.1). Classification (GTDB taxonomy): domain Bacteria; phylum Bacillota_I; class Bacilli_A; order RF39; family UBA660; genus UMGS1449. Next base: position 20,656 of record CAZKTT010000002.1, on the reverse strand, counting down.
TGACGCTGGTAGAGCAGTAGATGCTGCAATCGCAACTATTACAGAAGCATTAGTAAAGGGAGATAGAGTTCCACTAGTTGGTTTCGGAACATTTGCTGTTTCAAGAAGAGCTGCTAGAACAGGACGTAATCCTCAAACTGGAGCTACTGTTCAAATCGCTGCTAGAAACGCTGTTACTTTCAAAGCTGGTGCAGCACTTAAAGACGCAGTTAATTAATAGAAAAGAAAGCCTAAGGGCTTTTTTTTTGGAATTATGCTTGAGTTATTGTAATTTTTTATTCAATTTTGTATAATGTTTTATGGAGGTACTCATATGAATAAAACTATTTATGAAGTGCTTGAAATGTTAGATAGTCACGGTTATGAATCTTATGTAATCGGTGGCTATGTTAGAGATTTATTATTAAAAAGAAACGAATCTTGTGATGTTGATATTACTACTAGTGCTAAACCAAAAGAAGTCGTTGATTTGTTTTCAAATTATGATGTTAAACTTTATGAATATGGTAATGTATCATTTACATTGGATAAATACTCATTTGATATTACTACTTTTAGAAAAGAATTAAAGTATGTTGGCAATAGAAAACCTGAGAAAATAGTATATATTGATTCTTTGGAGGAAGATTTAAAAAGAAGAGATTTTACTATTAATACTATTTGTTTAGATAAAGATAATAATATTGTAGATTATTATGATGGTAGAAAAGATATAAAGAGAAAGATGATTAGGGCAGTTGGAGATCCACATGTTAAATTAAAAGAAGATGCTCTTAGAATACTTAGAGCTGTTAGATTTGCTACTATATATAAATATCGATTAGATGATGATCTTAAAGCTGCTATTATGGATAATAAAGATTTATTAAAAAATATCTCTTATGAAAGAAAAAAAGAGGAACTTAATAAGATATTTTGTTCTAGGTATAAAAAATATGGTATTAAACTTTTAAAACAATTAAAGCTTTTAGAACCATTAGAGTTAAAAAACATTGATAATGTTCTTTTAACAAATGATTTAACTGGTATGTGGTCTACTATTACTGATGTGGATTATGCATTTACTAAGAAGGAAAAAACTATTATTAATAAGATAAATTTATTGCTTAAGGAAAACAATATTAATGATAAATTTGTTCAATATAAATATGGTATGTTTCCTCTTAATATAGTTAGTGATTTACTTAAACTAAATACTAAGAAAATAATATCTAATTATGATAAGTTACCAATTAAAGATAAAATTGAAATTAAGATACAAGCTAATGAAATATGTGAAGTTTTGAATAAAGAACCTGGGGATTTTATTAAAGAAGTTTTTGCAGAGCTTGAAAAAGAAATTTTACTTGGAAATCTGGAAAATGATAATAGAAAGTTAAAAGAGTATGTAAAAAATAATTTTTAGGGAGGTTTAGTATGAAAACTGATAGAATTAAAGAAATATTGAAAGGGAATAATATCATTATTCCTAGATATTTATTGTCTAGTTATAGGGAATTAAAACTAAATGAGAGAGAACTAGTGTTTTTATCAGTTTTAATAAGCTCAAATGATGATCTTTTTGATCCAATCTATTTATCAGGTGTTTTAGGTTGGAAAGTTCCAGAAGTTATGGAAGTTTTATCTTCAATCTGCGATAAAAATATAATTGCTCTTAAAGTGAGAAAAGAAAAAAATAAAATGGAAGAGTATATTGATTTAGATAATCTATTTAACAAACTAGTTTTTCAATCTTTAGAAGACGCGGAAGAAGAAAATCACGATAGTAAAATATATGAGGTAATAGAAACAGAATTAGGAAGAACTTTATCTCCTATTGAATGCGAAACAATAAGTGGTTGGCTTAATTCTAATATAAGTGAAGAACTTATCAAAGAGGCATTAAAAGAGGCTATTTTAAATGGTGTTCATAATTTGAAATATATTGATAGAATTTTATTTGAATGGAATAAAAAAGGATATAAAAAAGCTTCAGATGTTAAAAAGAAGACAAAAAAAGATATTCCAAGTAAAGAGTTATTTGAATACGATTGGTTAGATGAAAATGACTGATGATATTTTAACTTATTTAGAAGAACTTATACCTAATCCTGTTTGTGAGCTTAATTATAATAAGGATTATGAACTTTTAATTGCTGTCATGCTTTCTGCTCAAACTACTGATAAAAGAGTTAACATGGTAACTTCTGAATTGTTTTCTAAATATGATAGTGCAAAAAAACTAGCAGAAGCAGATTTAAAAGATATTGAAAATATTATTAAAAGTCTTGGCAATTATACTAAGAAGAGTAAAGCAGTAATAGAAATAAGTAAAAAGGTAGCTGAGTGGGGTAATGTTCCAAACGATAGGAATAGGTTAGAATCACTTCCTATGGTAGGTAGAAAAACTGTAAGTGTAGTTTTAAGTGAACTTTTTAATGAACCTAATATTGCTGTTGATACTCATGTAGAAAGAGTTTCTAAAAGATTAGGATTAGCTAAATCTAATTCAGATGTTTTAGAAGTAGAAAAATATTTAAAGAAAAAAATACCTATACAATTATGGTGTTTATCTCATCTTAGATTAGTTCATTTTGGTAGATATTATTGTACTGCAAAAAATCCAAAATGTGAATTTTGTAAGTTGGCAAATATTTGTAAGTATAAAAAAAGATAAGAATTAAAATTCTTATCTTTTTTTACTTGATTTAATTGCTATGCCAATCGTTAACAATCCAAATAGTAGTGTAGCTCCAGATAGGATATAAATTATCGTTTTACTACTACTTATTTTATCATTATAGTATTTATCTAAATCATCATTAAATCTTTGAATGGTGTTTTCTTTTTTGTCATATACATACCATCCTTTTTCACCATTTTCAGTATTTATTCCATAGATGAATGAATAGTTTGAACTTGAATTTATTTTATAACAATTTAAATCATAATCATTAATAGTAATATGATATTTTTCTAAATTCATGAATATTTCTGAAGTTTCAAGTGGAATAAAAGTTATTTGTGATTTTATTTCTTTATATGGTTCATATGATTTTGTTTGTTCATCATATATAAATAGTTTTGTGTTTCCAGATTCATCTTGTAAAGCTACTAGTGTATAATCAATTGTTTTATTATATAGTGCTGTTACTTTTTGATTATTTATAGTAATTGTTTTTTCTATGAATCCTTTTGGAGCATCTATTTCAGATATATCTTTTATTAATGTGTAATCTTTATTGTCTATTGTAACAGTTATAGGTTTAGTATCTTTATCTAGTGAAATAGTATAAGTTCTTTTATCTCCATTTGAACTTGTTACTACTACCTTAAAAGATTTATCTTCATCAGTTAGAGAAAAGTTTCCATCTCCTGTTACTACTGCATTACTATCTTCTGGTTTAGCTGTTATTGTTATTTCCTCAGCATTATTTGGTAAAGTAACTTTGTAGTTTGTAATTTTCTTATTAAATTTAGGAGTTAGCTTTCCATCTTTTATTTCTAGTGCTGATAAATAGTTGTTATCTGAACTATTGCTTGCATCTTTGGAAGTACTTATGCTTGCTGGATTAACAGTAACATTTATTTTTTTATCATTTATTGAATAAAAACTATATGTTTCTAAGTTTATTTTTGATGATCCTTCTTTAATTACTTTGAAGCTAAAATTTCTTGTTATTTTTTTAGTTTTATTATCATTAGTTTTGTTTCTTATGTAAGCTGAGCCTTTTACTATACTTAATTTGTTTGGGTTATAATCTAAAGTATATTCATAAAAGCCTATAGGTACTGAACTATTAATTGTGACATTTACATTAATTGTGTCACCAACATTTACTTTTGTTTTATCACTGTAAATGTTAATGGCTGCGTTTTCACTTGCATGAACGAAACTAGGGATAAGGAAAATAATTCCTAAGAGAAATAAATACTTTTTCATTTAATACCTCCGAAAATATATTATTTTACAACTGGATGTGTTGTTATACTAGTTGGCATTGAATTGTAAACTGGAATTAAGAATGTATGTTTTTTGTTTAGAATATTTATATTTTTGTATGATCTATATGTCGATAAACTTTCACTTGCTGGTGCTAAAATATTAGTCATGTATTGATGATCTGCTAAACTGAAATATCTATTAGGGCCAACATTAAATTTTTGATAGAATAGGGTATTTTGACCTCTATTGATATAACCACTTGCTATAAAGTATGCTCCGTTAACTATAGCTTTTTCTCTAGTATTCCATGGAGTATTATCTAAGTTATCTACATATCCTGCTGCTGCTGCTAAACCTCTTATAACAGGGTTATCACCATAAGCTCCGATGTTGTAGTAGTTGTAGATATTTTTCAAAGATTTATCAAGTTTTATTTTGTACCAACCTTCAGGACAACCTATTTTAGTATTAACATCAGTACTACATACATAACCAGGGTTTTCTCCATACTTTATTTTATACCAACCATCAGCACAACCAGTTCCTTTTATGGTTGTTTTTGGGTCAATTACAGAAATTGAAGTATTTTTAGCTAATGTTCCTAAAGCAGACTTACTACTACTTGCTCCGCTTCTAACAGTTATTTTATTTTTAGTATATGCATTATATTTATAGCTCTTAACTAATGTAAGAGTGTCTTTGCTAGTAGCAGCCATATTTTTTCCATTGCTATATTTTAAGATAGAGAATGTTGTATTGGCACCGCTTCTGACATTTAGTACTGATCCAGATTTTAATTTAAAATATGAACCGGATTTTTCTCCATATTTACTTGCACCACATACAAAGCTTGAACTAGTAACTCTCCATTTGGTTGAAACTGTTCCTGATACTGCAGCATAACTCTTGTTTGATCCTCCTTCTTGTTTTACTCTTGCTGCCAGATTAGCAGGACTTATTTTATGTGTTTTTCCAGCTTTAATAAAGTATCCTGGATAAGGATCGTTTGCTAAATAAGTTCCTTTTACTATTGCTTTTACAATATCAATATTTTGACTATTTTCTTCATAATTTAAACTTTCAAAAGCAAATATATTTTTTTCATTTAAATAATTTCTTGGATCTATCATGAAACCAACATATCCATCAGAAGCAGTTCTCCAACCACCAGCTTCTGCTGTAACAGATAAGTTTTTGGTAAACAAATATGGTAATTTTGTTATTACAGTATAGTTTCTTTTTGTTTCGCTGTTTACAGCAGTAAGGAAAGTAACACCAGTTTTTTCTGCTTTGAAATTCCAATTAGGATATTTATTATGTAAGTATGTCAGATAAGGGCAATAACTAGCAGGGAATCCTTTGCTTTTAAGTGTGTTACAGTATGTTGTATTCGATGCTGTTACAGCACTATATCTATCAACATATGTTTTACATATATATCCAATTTTATTAGTGTAATACTTAACTTTATACCAGCCAGCTGAACAATCAGAAGTTGCTTTTACTGATCCTAAATATTCTAATTCTGTTCCTAGATATAATATATCTTTTAGAGTAGAAGATGTTGATGCGCTACTTCTAGCATAGGCATAATCTTCATTTAGTCTATATGTCCATTTATTAATAGTGTAATAATATCCATTGTTAGTTTTAGTAGAAGTTATTTTTTTACCAGATGTTGAAGTCGATGTTGTTGAAGTATTAGTTGTAGTAGTTGATGCTGAACTAGTAAGTTTTGCTTTTGTTAGGTCAACATAAGTCGAACATATATAACCTGTTTTGCCATCTAGTTTAATTTTATACCATCCGTCTTTACAACCGCCTTCATCTTTATATTTTGTGGTATTATATAAAGCAACATTTGTATTTTTATATATTTCTGTTATTAATGAATATTTTGTTCCTGCGCCTGAACGCATATTTACATAGTCACTAGTTATTCCGTATTGGTTAGTAGTTAGTAGGGAACTACTACAAATATAACGGTAATAACCTTTGTATAATATTTTATAAAGTCCAGCAGGACATTTACTGCTTTTATAAACTTGAGTGTCATATCTAGTTGCTGGTTCCATATATTTTATTGTATCTTTTTTAGTATTTAAAGCTTTATCATAGTAAATGTTTGCTCCAGCTTTACTAGTGATAATTACTGAAGAGTTTTGATTTTGTTTAGTAACAAAATCACTACAAATATAACGTGGAGCACCATTATAGCTAATTTTATACCAACCATTGTCACAACCACTGCCTTTATATTTTGTGGTAGACATTAAAGTTATTGTTTTATTATTTCTCAAAGCGGTGTATATATTATAATTAGTTCCAGCACCATTTCTAATATTGACTGTATCAGTGGTATTGACTTTCGCAGTTATTTTTGAGCTAGATAGATATGTTGAACAAACGTATCCAACTTTACCATTATATTGTGCTTTGTACCATCCATTCTTGCAGTCATCGTTTTTGGTAAGAGTTTTACTTTCAATTAAAACCATGTCATTATCTTTAGCATTAATTAGTAGTTTGCTACTAGCGCTTGCTTTTTCTCTTAAATTTAAACCATATTGATTAGCAGTTCTGTATGTAGTTAAAGCACATACATTACTTACTATGAATAAAGAACATGCTAAAGTTATTAAAAATAAGAATTTATTTATTTTCATATCTATCACCACTTTCTTATTATATATAATATTATATCAAATATTATTATTAGTATATATATTTTTACTATAATTTGATACCTATTTTACACTGTTTGTTATATTTTATTTAATTGTTTCGTAAAATGCAAATCGATTAATTTAATAATTAATAAATTTTATTATTATAAATTTTGATTTATCACTTGAAATATATTGGATTATTAATTATTATAGAATTAAACATTAACATTTGGAGGATTTATGAAAAAAAATATAAATTCAATAAGTGGAGATCCTGCATCTGGTAATGGAGCAGTATCAGAAATATTAAAAGAAGAATTAAACTATGTTCTTTATAAAAATGGAGAATACTTTAGAAAACTTGCTAAAGAAAAGAATATGACTTTAGAGGAGTTTGGAGATTATGTGGAAAAGCATCCTGAAATAGATCAACAAATAGAAGAAAGTGCTAAGGAGTATGCTAAAGATCATGATAATTTTATAATTGATGCTAGACTTGGTTTTTATGTAGTTCCTGAATCATTTAAAATATATTTAACTGTTGATTTAGATGAAGCTGCTAAAAGAGCTTTCTTGGATAAAAATAGAAAAGATGTAGAAAGTTATAATTCTGTAGAAGAATACAAAAAAGCATTCAAAACTAGAATTGAAAGTGAAAATGAAATTTATTTAAAGCTTTACAATGTTAAAAAAGATGATTTAAAAAATTATGATTTAGTTGTGGATACTACTGATAAGACACCAAATGAAGTAGTAGACATTGTTATGAAGAATTATGAAAATTGGTTAAATAATTAGTTTTGTTTTTATT
>CAZKTT010000002.1:7952-13151 GCA_964555755.1 uncultured Mycoplasma sp. | reverse complement strand
TATGGAGGGCCTAGCCGGATTTGAACCGGCGAATCAAGGTTTTGCAGACCCATGCCTTACCACTTGGCTATAGACCCATAAGTCATGTTAATTGTAATATATATTGTTCATATTGTCAATAATAAACAATCTTAGTTATGATAAGTTTATTTGGAATAAATAGTAAGTATTACAAATATCTTGTTTTTTATTTACATATATTTTCTTAGGTGATTTTATGTTTACCAAAAAAATAAATGAAAGAATAAAACTGGTATTAAGTGTTATAGTTTTATTGTTTTTAATAGTATTCATAAAGGTACTTTATGTTCAGACTTTTATGTATGAAAAACTAAGTAATTTATCTGATGATCTTTGGAGTAGAGAATTACCTATAAGTGCTGAAAGAGGTAAAATCTTAGATAGAAATGGTAAGATTTTAGCAGATAACAGTACGATTACTAGTTTAATTTTTATTCCAAATCAAATAACAAATAAAAAAGAAGTTGCTAAAGTAATTAGTGATATTTTAGAGGTCCCTTATAAAGAAATGTACAAACATGTAACTAAAAAAACTTCAATTGAAAGAGTTCATCCTGAAGGAAGAAATCTATCATATGAAGTAGCGGATAAAATAAATAGTTATAATTTTTCTGGTGTTTATTTAGTAAAAGAATCTAAAAGATATTATCCTAATAATAAAATGTTATCTCATGTTTTAGGATATACTGGTATCGATAATCAAGGATTGTCTGGAATAGAACTTTTATATGATGATTATTTAACTGGAGAAGATGGTGCTATAAAATATTACAGTAATGCAAAAGGTAAAAAACTTGATATGGCTGAGGTTTATATTGAACCAGAGTCTGGGCTTGATGTTATGCTTACGATAGATTATGATATTCAAATGTCAATTGAACGAGAACTTGATAATGTTGTTTCTATGTTCACCCCGGATCATGCACTTGCAATGGCTATGGATCCTAAAAGTGGAGAAGTATTAGCTATGGCTTCACGCCCCAGTTTTAACCCCAATAATTATAAAAAGTATAAAACCGAAATACTAAATCGTAATCTTCCTATTTGGATGACGTATGAGCCGGGAAGTACATTTAAAATAATTACTACTGCTGCAGCAGTGGAAGAGGGGACAGTAAATTTAGAAAAAGATCATTTTTATGATTCTGGTTCTGTAACTGTAAGTGGTTCCAAGATAAAATGTTGGAAAGCAGGTGGACATGGAGCTCAAACTATGCTTGAAGTTTTCCAAAATTCTTGCAATCCTGGGTTTGTTAAAATGGGGTTTTCTTTAGGCAAGAATAAACTATTTAAATATATAAATTTATTTGGTTTTGGTGAGAAAACTGGTATTGATTTAAGTGGTGAAGGTACAGGTATTTTATTTAATATAAAAGATGTCAAAGATTTGGAACTTGCTACTACTTCATTTGGACAAGGAGTTAGTGTAACACCAATTCAACAAGTTACTGCTGTATCTTCAATTGTTAATGGTGGTTATTTATATAAACCTTATATTATGAAAAGTATTTTGAATAGCAGAACTAATAATATTTATAAAGAAAATAAAAAAGAATTAGTTAGAAAAACTATTAGTCCAAGAACTTCTGATACTTTGAAAATGGCTTTGGAAAGCGTTGTAGCAAAAGGAGGAGGTAAAGTTACATATATAGATGGGTATAGAGTAGGAGGAAAAACTGGAACAGCTCAGAAGGTAGAAAATGGTAGATATTTAGACAATAATTATATAATGAGTTTCATGGCTGTACTTCCTAGTAATGATCCAGAAATAGTTTTATATTTTGCTATTGATAATCCTAAAAAAACTGCTCTTTTATCTAGTTATACAACGACCCCTTTTGTTAGAAAGATACTTTTAGATGTAATTAATATTTTGGATATTAAAAAGCAACCTAATCAAAAAGAAAAAGATTATGAATGGATGGATAAAAAATATTATGATGTTCCAAATGTTGTAGGAATGACTAAAAATGATGCTAAAAAGTATTTAGTTAATTTTGAAATAGAATACGTCGGTAGTGGTGATATAGTTGTTGAACAAACTCCCACTGCAGGATCTAGATATTATGAAACTGGTACAGTTAAATTATTATTAGGCAATAAATAACTATTTGATTGTGTTATTGGAGAAAAACAGATATAATAAATATGGAGGGTTTTGATATGTCTGAAGAAGAAGTTCTAAAGAAAATGAGGCAATTGTTATATAAAATTAGACGTACAAAGAATAAAAAACTCAAAAGATTATATTTGTTTGATTTTGTTACTTTGGTACAGTTTTTAGAAATTTCTTATAATAGAGAAATTACACCTGATGAATTGTTATGTGATGATATTGCTTGTGATGTTGAAGAATTAATGGAATGTAATACTATTGAATCACTAAATGATTTTATCGGAGGTAATGCTACTACTCAAAGATTAGCTAATAGTTGTATTTTAACTTTTGAAAATCTAGGTTTTGATGCATACTATAATCAAAGCTTTCCTGTTTATAAGACATCTTTTTTAACAGAAAGTTTAACAGAGTTTTTAGATACTGTAGGAAACAAATCTTTAGAGAATTACAATAAAGTTTTAGAACAAGGAATAATAATAGGTGAAATTGGAAGTTCTATATCTGGGGCTTGTTTTAATCTTTATTGTGATAATAAACAATTGGTAAATATGAGTTCTCTTCATTACAAATATGGAAAATCTGTTAGTGAAATAGGTTTTTTTGCATCATTAGCTCATGAAATTGGTCATGTTGTACATCTTAATTTGATAAATAAATCTGTTAAAAATAAAGAATACACTAATGTTTTTACTGAAAGCATTTCTATGATGTATGAAAAGATGTATTTAGATTTCTTGAAAAAGAATAATGTTGATATAACTCCTGACTTAAGAAATGAATATTATTCACTTCTTTATAATAGTATTATTGCAAGAGCAGGATCTTTAGCAATAGATGATGGGATATTATGTACTGATTATTCAATTCCTGGTATGTACTTTACCGAAGATTATTTTGGTAGTTATGATTATTTACTAAGTCAGTTTACATATGAAATGTATGATGATTTATTACCGTATTTTTATGGTGAATTGATTGCTACTAAATATATGGATGATTTTGGAAGTGATTATAAGAGTTGTACTAAAGAGTTATTAGAAGTTTTAATGCAAAATGAAAGTAAAGATTCTTTTAAGTTGCTTGATGAAATTGGTTTTTATAATGTTCCTAAAGGGGTAGCTAATGGTATAAGAAATGTAAATAACGCAAAAAAGAAAGTAAAATTATAGTTAATAAGATTAAAATGTAGTATAATTACTGATAGAACGAGGTGTTTTATATGCTATTACTTACAAAATCAATATTGTGTATAATGGTTGGTTTTATTTTAGCAATGATATTTGGTCTTATACTAATACCGGTTTTAAAAAGAATTAATTTTGGACAAAAAATTAGTGAATACGTTGGAGAATCACATCGTAAAAAATCTGGTACTCCAACGATGGGTGGTATTATTTTTATAATACCTACTATTTTAGCTATTATATTTTTAGTAGTAGATAATAGGCTTGTTATGACTTATAATCTATTGATTATTATGATAGTTTTTGTTCTTTATGCATTTTTAGGATTTTTAGATGATTATTTAAGTATAAAACGGGGGAAGAATGAAGGACTTACTGTAATACAGAAGTTTATGGGTCAAATAATAATTGCTTTAATCTTCTTTGCAATTTATATGAAATATAATGGAGATACAACTTTGGTAGTAACAACTCTTGGTATTAATGTAGATTTAGGCTGGCTTTATGGAGTATTTATTTTACTTATTCTAGTAGGTTTTTCAAATGCTGTTAATCTATCTGATGGATTAGATGGATTAGTTGGAGGCCTTAGTGCTGTAGCATTTGTAGCTTTTGCTCTTATTTCATTGTTTATTGGAAAAGAAGATGTTGGATTCTTCTGTTTCGTATTAACTGGTGCAATTGCAGGATTTTTAATGTTTAATGCATTCCCTGCGATGGTATTTATGGGTGATACTGGGTCACTTGCCCTAGGAGCAGTTTTAGCTACAGTAGCTATATTAACGCGAAGAGAAATTACATTATTTGTTATAGGTTTAGTTTTTTGCTTAGAGACATTAAGTGTAATGATTCAAGTATTTTGGTATAAATTGAAAAAGAAAAGGATTTTCTTAATGACTCCGATTCATCATCATTTTGAAAAACTTGGTTATGAAGAGCCTGATATTGTAAAAGGATTTTGGCTTGCGGGTATTATTTGTGCAGTAATTGGTCTTTTATTTGCAGTATGGATTTAAAGCATCTATGGATGCTTTTTTATTTATAATTTTATTTTCTTTTCATAGTATTATTTAGGTGATAATATGCTTAATAATAAGAGATTAATACTTTTTCTTAGTATGACTTGTTTAATAATAATTGGTCTTATTATGATTTATTCATCTTCTTATATTTGGGCATCTTATAAATTCAATAATGGTTTAAAATATGTTTTTCAACAGTTTATATTTGTACTTATAGGTTATTTTATAATTTATTTGCTTTTAAAAATAAATAGTAGTTTTTTTTATAAAAATGTTAAGTGGTTTTTAATTATTTCATTTATCCTATTAATACTAGTTTTGATTCCAGGAGTAGGTGTTGTTAGAAATGGTTCTCGTAGCTGGTTTGGTATTGCTTCTTTTGGTATTCAACCTAGTGAGGCTATGAAGCTTGCAATTATTTTGTTTAGCGCTAGGTTTTTGAGTGCTAAAAAAAGTATTAAGAAATTAAAGAATGTTTTACCTGTTATTGTAATTACACTTCTTTCTTTTGGCTTAATAATGCTTCAACCTGATTTTGGTACTGGAATAATACTAGTTATGTCGATTGTTTTTTTGCTTTTTATTTCTGGACTTGATATGAAATATTTTTATTTTATCGGAATAATTGGAGTATTAGGAGTAATTGCTCTTGTTGTAGCAGCCCCTTATAGGTTGGATAGAATTACTTCTTTTATTAATCCTTGGAGTGATCCTTTAGGAACAGGTTTTCAAATAATTCAAAGTTTATATGCAATAGGACCAGGAGGTTTACTAGGTCTAGGTTTTGGTAATTCAATTCAAAAACATTTTTATTTACCTGAACCACAAACAGATTTTATATTTGCTATTATAT
>CAZKTT010000002.1:0-7942 GCA_964555755.1 uncultured Mycoplasma sp. | reverse complement strand
TCTGGTGCTCTTGTAGTCTTATGATGTTTGGACTCAAGAACACAGACTTTTTATGTACCAGCAACTCTCACTGATTTTATTTTGTAGATAATTTGTGAAGAATTCGGAGTGATTGGGGCTTTGATAGTGATTTTGCTTTTTGTTATTTTGATTGTTACTATTGTTAGAATAGCTTTAGAAGAAGATAATTTATTTAAAAAATATACAATTTTTGGTTTAGTTTTTCAAATGACATTTCAAACGATTTTAAATCTTTCTGTAGTAGTAGGATTAATTCCTGTAACAGGAGTAACACTGCCATTAATTTCTTACGGAGGGAGTTCACTTCTTGTTACTATGATTAGTATTGGTATAATCTTAAATTTAACTAGAAAGAATACATAATTCATGATGTGCGAATACTAGTATTTTGTGTTATAATAAATTGCGAAAGAAGTGATATTATGAAGATAGTTTTTTTAGATGAGTTAGTTATTCAAAATAATAAAGTAATACTTCAGCCATATGAAGTTGATCAAGCTATAATAGATTTTTTTGGAAGAGATAAAGATTATAAAGTTTCAGTAGCTAAGGATTTTACTATGGTGGATGGAAATCTTAATATTGATTTTTATGTTATAGAACATTTATATAATGATAAAATGGGAACTGGTATTAAAACAAAAGTAACAGATGATGATTTAAAAGCTGTATTTGAAGATTATGTTTCTGCCTATAAGTACAAAGTTAATGATATTGAGTATATTAAAAATTCTGATAAAAAAGATGACTTTTCTAGCTACGAAGGAATTGAATTAAATGTTACAAAGAAAGAATATGTAAGAAAGAGAACTGGTTAATTTAGAATAGTGATTGTAATATTTTGACATTGTAAAGATGTAAACTAAGTTTAAACTTACTAACCAAAAAACGTAAAAAAACTGTTAAAAAATAAAAATAACTTTTAAAATAATTTTATTGATGATACAATTACAATAGAGAGTAGGTTGGTAAGATGAATAAAGTCATTTTTACAAAACTTAATATAATAAGATTTTAATACGACACGAGTAGTGCCGTTTTTTTGTAGGGAGGATCTATGACTAAGGAAAAAGAAAATGAAATGGTTTTTGAACATGAATATACGGAAGAAAAAATTGATAGATTTCTTGATTATGTAAAAAAAGAAAGGAATATTTCTCAAGTTTCAGATGAACTAGATTTAGCACCATTTGAAATTTTAGGACTAGTTTATGATTTAATCGAAAGTGGTTATAATATTATTGTAAAAGAATATGATGATGGATTTCATTTATTAAATCAAGGTGATCCTATTACTGAGGATGCTAGTCATTATAAAATAGAAACAGATGATAATAACGAGTTTAAATTCGTAGCAATTTCTGATGTTAGATTAGGTTCAAAATCACAGCAATTAGGTATTTTAAATGATATATATCGCAAAGCAAAAGAAATGGATATTCATAATGTTATTTTGTGTGGTAATATTTCTGCTGGTTTAAAACCTATGACTGATACTGAATCTAATTTTATAGATGATTCTCAAGCTCAAATAGATTATATAGTTGCTAATTATCCGAAAGTTGAAGGTATAAAGACATACTTTATATCTGGTAAATTAGATGATAAACATCTCTCTCAAAATAATGTCAATATTGGTCAAAGAATAGCTGATCAAAGACCAGATATGGTTTATTTAGGAGAAGATTCTTGTAACATAGATATTGATAGGGTAAAATTACAAGTAATGAGTTCTAAACTTAGCAAAACTTATACTGCATCTTATCGAACTCAACAAACAATTGATGCTTGTCGTAGTGAAGATAAACCAAATATTTTATTATATGGTGGATTGCTTCAAATGGAAAAATATAATTATCGTGGTGTACATTGTATTTCAATTCCAAGTGTCTGTGCTACAGATAAGGAAATGACTACTAAGAGATATGCTAATACTATTGGTGCTTGGTATGTAGATTTAAAATTAAATGCTAATGGAAAACTTGATAACCTTACTGCAGTTAATTCTCCATATTATGTTACTAATAAAGAAGATTATAAGGGAACTCAAATAATAACAAGAAAAACACCTCGAGCAGTTGATATGGATAGTCCAAGTATTAAAACAGCTTTAAAACTTTTAAATTATGTAAAAAATGGTATGTCTATTGATACTTTTATGGCAAAATTCCATTTGAGTTATAAAGAACTTCAAGGAATTCAATTGATATGGGAATTGTGTAATAAAAACGTTGAAATAGTATCTGAAGGTAAAGAAATGGTATTTAAGAAAAATAATCAAAGATCTGTTTCTGTTAATAAACAAAGTATGGAAAAATTAAATGAGAACGAAGTATTAGTAGTGTCAGATACTCATTTTGGTAGTATTCACAATCAATTACATTTATTAAATAATTTATATGAAGAAGCATATTATAGAGGGATAAAAACTGTATTACATGTTGGAGATTTAACTGATGGTAATTATTTAAATAGACCTGAAAGTCCAAGACAACAGTTTTTACATGGATTTGATGAACAAGTAGGATATGTGGTAGATATGTATCCTAAAATCTCAGGAATTGATACTTATTATATTTTAGGAAGCCATGATGAAACTCACTATAAAAATGGACAAGCTACTGTAGATTTTTGGGTAGATAAATGTAGAGAAGATATGCATTTCTTAGGACAAGATACAGGAGAACTTTTAATAGATAAGGTAAAATATGTTTTAGATCATCCAGGTGGTGGTTCTGCTCAATCTCTTTCTTATAAACCACAAAAAAGAATAGAAACATTAGAATCACATACCAAACCTAAAGTATTGTTAATAGGTCATTATCACAAATCATATGCTTTTGTATATCGAAATGTTCAATGTATAGAAGTTCCTTCTTTATGTGGTAAAACACAGTTTCAACAAAAACAGGGACTAATAAATAATGTTGGTGGATATTTTCTAAAAGTTTATTCAGATTCAAAAGGTCATATTCAATACTTAGAACCTGAGGAAGTAATTTTCGATCATAATAGTATTTGGGATGAACAAGGAAAAGATAAAAAAAGAGTAAGAAAACTAGAGATAAAAAATAGTATTTTTTAAAACTAGAGAAATCTAGTTTTTTTGCTATTATAGGTAAATGAGAGGTATATTATGGAAAATGTATTAAAATATTTAGATAAATTAAACATAAAATATGATATTGTTCATCATCCTCCTGCTACTACTACAGAAGAAGCAGATGAATATGTTAAGGGTAAAGAAGGAGTTTTATCAAAAACTTTATTTATGGCTGGCAGAAAAGATAAAAACTTTTATTTATTTGTCATGGATGAGAAAAAAAGACTTGATTTAAAAAAAATAAGTGAGCTAGTAGATGATAGATTACATTTTGGTAGAGAAGAAGATTTATTTAAAAAAATGAATCTTAAACCAGGAACAGTATCAATATTTGGTCTTTTGAATAATAAAGATCATGATATTAAAATATATATTGATAAAGAAGTAATGAAAGAGAAACTAATAACTTTTCATCCAAATGAAAATACTGCCACTGTGTTTATTAGTGTGAATGATATGATAAGTTATTTAGATTCTTTGGATAATGAATATAAAATAATAGAGTTATAAATATTTATTTTAATATTTGTGATATAATAATTTTAGGAGTGATGTATATGAATGTTGTTGATTTTATAATAATACTTGCATTGATACTTGGTGGATTAAGTGGAGCAAGAAATGGATTTTTTAAACAAAGTATAGTATTAGTAGGAACTATATTAACTTTTGTTTTAGCTTGGATATTTAAAACTCCACTTGCTAATCTTTTAAGCTATAATCTTCCATTTTTTAATTTTGCTGGACCTTTTGAAGGAGTTACAGCATTAAATATAGTTATGTATCAATTAATAGCTTTTCTATTCTTATGGTGCCTTTTAGTGGCAGTTTTAATGGTTATTATTAAAATGACTAATGTTTTTGAAAAGATATTAAAAATGACTTTTGTTTTGAGTATTCCTTCGAAAATATTAGGTTTCTTTGTCGGAGTTCTTGAAGCATATGTTATTGTATTTATTGTACTTTTCTTTTTGAATCAGCCTGCTATTAACATGGGTATTATACAAGATTCAGCGCTGACAAAACCTATCTTAAATTCATCTCCTGTATTAACACATACTGTAAAAAATACTAATGAAGCGATAAAAGATATTTATAAAATATCTAAAGCTACTCCGAATGCTGATAAAGATGCTTTAAATAAACAAATAACTGATAGTCTTTTAAAACACAAAGTAATAAATAATGAGTATTTAAATAAGTTAAGAAGTAAAGATAAGATAAATTATTAGAAAGGATGGTATTATGATAAAAGAATATAAAAATGAAAAAATAGAAGAAATAAAAGATTTAACAATTTTAGATTTTTATGCTGATTGGTGTGGGCCATGTAAAATGTTATCGAAGATTTTAGAACAATTAGATGTTAACATTTTGAAGATTAATGTAGACGAAAATGAAGAATTAGCAAAAGAATATAGAGTTATGTCAATACCAAATCTTTTCTTTGTAAAAGATGGTGAAGTTAAGGATCAATTAATTGGGTTTCATTCAAAAGATGACTTAGAAGAAAAGATAAATGAATTAAAATAGGTTTTAAACCTATTTTTTTTGTTCTAAAAGTACCTTTATACAATATATTTTAATAGAGGGGAGATGAATATGAAACAAACAATACCATTTAAGAAGGAAATACCATTTAAAAATAATATAAAAGAATTAACTTCTATTTCTTTAGATAATGATTTAACTTTAAAAGGAGAAAACTTAGTAGTAGGTAGTTTTTATATAAATGGTACATATTTAACTGATGATAAAGAAGAAGAATATAGTTATAAAGTTCCTGTTGAGATAACAATAAGTGATGAATATGATACATATGATTGTGAAATAGATATTGATGATTTTACGTATAAAATAAAAAATAATGAAATATTAAGTATAAATATAGTAGTAGTATTAAATAATTTAGAGAAAAAACCTTTAGAAGACGATAGAGAATATGAAGAACTAGGATTAAATGAAGTTGATAGTGTGCAAGCATTAGATAATAACAGCACTAAAACTGAAGAAAGAACTGAATCAAATTCTTTTGTTCAAGCTAAAGAGAATTTAAAAAGAGAAAATGATACTTATTTAACATATAGAGTATATATGGTAAAAGAAACAGATACACTTGATAGTATTATAGAAAAGTATGAAATAACTAAAGAAGAATTATTAGATTATAACAGTTTTGAAGATATAAAAAAAGGTTCTAAATTAGTTATTCCTTCAAAAAATGATAAGTTATAAGTTATTAAAAGAAAATGGTTTAAAACCTAAAAAGATAAGCAAATTAGGAAACAAAACATTTTTATTAGAAACTAATAATCATAAATATGTAATAAAAGAAGAGACTAAATATATAGATGAAAAATACAATTATTTATTATCTAGAGGATATAATTATTTTCCTAAAAACTATAGATTGGGTAAATATTTAGTATATGAATACATTGAAAATATTAATATGTCTAAGGAAGAAAAAGTCTATGAAATAATGAATTTAATAAGTTTATTACATACTAAAACTACAGTTTATAAGAACATAAGTATAGATGATTACAAAATAATTTATGAAGACTTAGATAAAAGAATTAATGATACCAATGACTATTATAATAAATTAAATAATTTAATTGATGAAGAAATATATATGTCTCCTTCCAAGTATTTATTAGCAAAGAATATTTCTAAAATATATAGTGCTCTTTATTTTTGTAAAGAAGAATTAAATAATTGGTATGAATTAGTAAAAAATACTACTAAACAAAGAGTAGTATTTATTCATAACAATTTAAAAGAAGATTATCTTTTAAAAAGAAATAGTAGTTATCTAATAGGATGGGATAATTCAAAACAAGATATTCCTATTTATGATATATATGACCTTTATAATAAATATGGTTGTGACGTAAGTTTTGATTTAGCACTAAAAAATTATCAAAAAAAATATGCTTTAACAGAAGAAGAATTAAAGTTATTATTTATATACATTTCTATACCAGAAAAAATATATTTTGATAGTAACGAAATAGAAAACACTTTAAAGGTAAAAAAAATAATTACTAGACTAGAGAAATCTGATCAATTAATAAAATCATACTATAAAAAAGATTAACAATTGTTAATTTTTTTTATATGAGAATTCTTATTAAGAAAACGAAAAATAAAATAATTTCAAAAAACAAAATAACAGCATTAAAAGTTATAGTAAAAAACATAGTTATAAATGCTTGATAGAGTATAATTAAAATCCAAAAGCCTAAAAATCCTAGATAAAATTTACTAGCTCTTCTTCTATTTTTGCATGCATTGCAATTGCAAAAGAAACTATGTTTCATAATAGATCACCTATAATAATATATGAAAAATGATACAGATTAGCTATTAATATTGTTTACTTCTTTCAAAAAATATCTTATAATATAAGTATAATCGGAGGAAAAATGGATATAAAGAAACGAGTAGATGAATTAGTACAATTATTGAATAAGTATAACCACGAATACTATATTTTAGATAGACCAAGTGTTGAGGATTCAGAATATGATCGTTTGATGCAAGAGCTTCTTGCTTTGGAAGAAAAATATCCTGAATATAAACGCGATGATTCACCTACTGAACGTGTTGGTAGTACAGTTTTATCAAGTTTTGAAAAAGTTGCACATAGAATTCCTATGTTATCATTAGGTAATGTTTTTAATGAGGAAGATATCGTTAAATTTGATGAAAGAATAAAAAAAGAAGGGTTCTATCCAGAATATATATGTGAATTAAAGATAGATGGTTTAGCGATAAGTTTAATCTATGAGCAAGGTGTTTTAAAAAAGGGTGTAACACGTGGTGATGGTAAAATTGGAGAAAATATTACCAATAATATTAAAACAATAAAGACAATTCCTTTGAAATTAAATAAAAACATTGATATTGAAGTTCGTGGAGAAATATATATCGATAAAAAAGAATTTGAAAGAGTGAACAAAGAACGTAAAGCTAATAATTTAGAACTTTTTCAAAATTGTCGTAATTTGGCTAGTGGAAGTATAAGACAATTAGATCCAAAAGTAACTGCTTCAAGAAAACTAAATAATTTTATTTATCATCTTCCTAATCCTTTAGATTATGAAATAGATACTCATGAAAAAGCATTAGAATTTATGGAAGATCTAGGACTAAGAGTGAATTCTAAAAGAAAAAAATGTGCTTCAATTGTTGAGGTTTTAGATTTTATTAATGAAATAGCAGAAATAAGAAAAGACTTAGATTATGATATAGATGGAATAGTTATAAAAGTAAATGATGTAAAAATGCAAAATGAATTAGGTTATACTGCTAAAAGTCCAAAATGGGCTACAGCTTATAAATTTCCACCTGAAAAAGTTACTACTAGACTAAGAGATATAAAATTTACTGTAGGTCGAACAGGTAAGATTACTCCGAATGCTATATTAGAACCAGTTAAAGTTGCTGGATCTACAATAAGTAGAGCTACTCTACATAATGAAGAATTTATAACAAGCAAAGATATTAGAGTAGGTGACGTAGTATCAATCCAAAAAGCTGGAGATGTTATCCCAGAAGTAGTAAAAGTAGATTTTTCAAGGAGAGATAAAGAACTAGAAGTTTTTAAAATGATAACTAATTGTCCTGTATGCGGAAGTAAACTGATAAAAAAACTAGATGAAGCTAATCACTATTGCCCAAATGATTCTTGTGATGCGCGAAGTATATCAAAAATAATTCATTTTGCTAGTAGAAATGCAATGAATATAGAAGGACTTGGTGAAAGAATTATTGAAGATTATTATAATTTTAATTATTTAAAAGATATAG
>CAZKTT010000001.1:11141-31703 GCA_964555755.1 uncultured Mycoplasma sp. | reverse complement strand
TAATCTTCAGCATTATCCTGCATTGCATTTAAATTAGTACTATTAATTGGAGTAGTTGTATTTGGTAAATTTTGAAAATTAATTTTTGTCATTGCCATTTTCTTTCTCCTCCTTTATAGATTTTTCATATTCTTTTTTCATAGATTCTAGTTGATTATTTTTCTTTAATAATATCTCGTTGTAGATATCTTTCATTATATTTTCCAAAAAATAATAATCTATGTTTTTTGTAGAACATATATTGTTAATATATTCAATTAAACTTGCCCTAACTTCTTCAATAGTTAGTTGTATTGGTTCATTCATATTTACCTCCTATTTTTCGATTTCCAAACCTTTATTTATATTATCTGGTTTTTTGGCTTTTACTATTGGAGGTTGTGTTAATGTTTCATTCATTTCAATCATTCCTTTCATTAAACAGTCCATCCTGTTATTAAACCATCTTTAACTGTTATTGTTACTCGACTTCCACTTCCTGAATCTGCCAAATATAATTTTCCTGTCGCTCCTGACATATTCCAACTTTTTATCAAACCATTTTCCACAACTATTCCTCCTGCATCACTAAACAATTTACCATCTGCAGTATTAATTATATATGGCGTGGAATTAGGTGTTCTTAAATCATAACTTATAACTGAACTTATAGTAGATGAGTTTTCATCCTCCTGATATCCTATACCAACGTGAGTATCTGAACCAATGGCATAAAGCATTATTCCACCATAATTAGTTCCAGTTGTTACTACCGATGAAACAGCTCCAATCTTTTCTTCTGTGTTTTTTTGCCAATGATAAAAATAGACATTCTCTCTAGAAATATAAACGGCTTTTCTATTGTTTTTATAAGTAGATAATTCTCCGTTCAAATTTGCATTATTCGCCGTTATATTCCCGTATTTATCTACTTGAAAGTTTTGTGAGTTTATAACTATATTATCACTTGTTAAGTTTATTGATTTCCCTGCAAGGGATATTTTATTGGCATTAATTGTAGCTTCCTCACTTGATAAATTTATTTTTGCTATTATTTCATCTTCATTTACCTTTTTAGTAGCAAGCAATGTTATTTCTCTTTCAGTTTGTTGAAATTGAGTATTTACTTCTGCCCTTGTTGCAAATTGTGTAGTATATATATTTTGAGCCATTAATCTAACAAATATATAAGCAGTTTCATAACCTAATATTGTAATATTGTAATCCCCATCTGTTAAATTAATAGTAGGATAATCAAAATCAATATTAACACTTTCTTGTAATACATAAGTGCTACCATCTGCATTATATCCTACTTTTTTTGTTACACGACAGGTTCTACTATCGTAATCTAGATAAAATTCATCATAATTATTACTATCATAAAATAACAAATCAACAGGAAGTACATAATCAATAATTTCATCTGTTTTTGTATTATAAAACCTTATTGTTCTTGTTTTAGGGTATAAGTTGTTTCTAGGATATAATCCATTACTTGGATAAAGATAAGATATATTATCAGTATTTGGATGAACTATAATTGTGATTGGTTCAGATATATTAATATCATTTAAATTCAATTCAGCATATTCACTCTCTCCCGAAATTGTTATATCTGCTATATCACTTATTTTTGAATTAATTTCATCTACAGTTTGAGAAATTTGAGATATTTTATCATTTTGTTGTGTAACATTTGAAATAACACTTTCTATTTTTTGATTTTGTTTATCAACTATAAGATATGTTTGATTTATTTTTATATCTGTTTTATCAGACTTTGAATAATCCGTTTCGCTTTCTGTAGGTAAATCGGTATGTATATTTTCTTCAAGACCTTGAGTAATATTTACTTCATCATTAAACATAATACAAGGATAAAGAGTATTTTCTATTTCAACGTTATATTTATCACATAAATTGTAATAACAAATACCTGTACTTGAAAAATCATTAAGATTATAAAACAAACCATCTAATTTATTCAAAATATCAGGTAAATATGTGCTTCTGTCATTAAAATTTAAAATCTGATTATCTTTTATTTTTATTTCACAAAGACCATTTGTTTCTATACTTGGCTCATCTCTTAAATAAACATTGTCATTTCCTTCGGTTCTACTAATAACAATTGAATTAATAGGACCATATATTTGGCCAAATTTAACGTTTATATCTTTTAAATATTCTCCATCAATTGAATCATTAGTTTCATTTATATATCTTATTTCTAGTTGGTCTGTTTCTTCATTTATACAAATTGTACTAGCTGTAACTTGGGCTATTTCATCTAACACATCTCTAAAAGTATAATCTAAACTGTTCCCGTTAGAATCAAGATATAATTCAAAAGGTATTTGTTTACTTTTATTAGCATAATTTACATTATCATTAGCAAACGTTAACCCTAAAAATGAGCATATCGTTTTAATATAGTTATTAATTGTTATTGGATATGTTATTCCCATATTTTCATATTTAACCATAGCATAAAGCATTTTATCATAACAAGTAATTTTATAACTTTCAGTATCCTCTTGTTTCTCTGAATTATAGACTATATAATTGCCATAATTTATATATTCATATATTGCTTCTCCTGTTTCTATATCTTCATCTACCTTTACTCCTAGACTATAATTTAATATCGTGCCCAAGGGAATATCCACATTACTGTCTATATCTAATTGTCTCATAACTGATTTTAATATATCAGCTTCATAATGTGGAGAAACAGAATTAAGGCTTTCCACTCCCAATTCTATTTCTTCGCCATTTGAAGTATATGTTATTTTACTATCTAACTCTCGACCAAAGTTTTTTACATTATCTTTAAATGCGCTTGTATGTGCTTTCATATACTACCTCCTTCTTACTGAAATAAAGGAAACTTCAAATCCTTGATTTTTTGAAGTTGCATTAATAATATTTTTATTAACAACTTCATAATCTCCTGTATATGTTGTCATTGTTACATTGCTTCTTTTATTAGGGTCGTAGTATGTAACACTTTGCCTAGCTTTATCTAAAATACGTACTATGGTTTCAAGTTCTGACTTATTTAATTTTCTAAAACTTAAGGTTATTTTTGGAAAAATTCCTATTAATGTTCCACATTGAGTTCCTGCTAGATTTCTTCCACTGTCGCTCGACCAAAGTTTATTATAGCCATATTTTGCCTCTACTATATAAGAGCCCATATTAACACCAACTATAACAATACTATTTCCATTAATAAACATTTTCTATCAACTCCTATCTATTAAAAGCAAAATCGCTTTCATTATTAACTTTTTGCAATTCACGGCTTATAACTCTGCCATTTAATGTTGTTGTTATATTATTATTAACAGTAATATACTTTCCTATAGCTTCTCCAAGTAATGCCATTTGTTGACTGTCAGTAAGTGGTATTACTCCTTCCGGCCCTCTTTCTCCTCCAATAGCTCCTCCTATTGGTATTCCTTTTCCAGGTAAATTAATAATTCCACCTTTTGCAAGACGAGGCAAACTAAATGTTGATAATGTTCCTATAGAAACTCCAGGGATTTTATTAACAGCTCCTATTAATCCGTTTATAGCACGTATTGGAAAATTTAAAATTCTTTCGACAGCACCTAAAACTAAATTAATTGCGCCTTTAAAAGCTCCTCCTATTGTGTTTCCTACTTTAGTTCCTAAACTTTTGAATTTTTCCACAATTTTATCAATAACTTTCGTTTTGAACCAAGTGGCAACTCCACTAAATACATTTTTAACGTTTGTCCAGGCTGTGCTAGCACCATTTTTAATTCCAGTCCATAATCCTTTAAAAAAGTTAAGAACAGGGTCTATAATTGTTTTCTTTACCCAATTAGCGATACCTGATATAACACTTTTTATACCATTCCATAATGTGGTAACACCATTTTTGAGATTAGTCCATAAATTTTTAAAGAAATTAATAACAGGAAGTATTATATAATTGTAAATCCACATAGCAACCGTTGATAAAATTGTTATATAGAAATTCCATAATGTTTTTACACCATTTTTAAGATTTTCCCATAAGTTTTTGAAGAAATTAACAATTGGTAGTATTACGTGGTCATATATCCAAAGAGCTACAGTAGCATAAATTCCTATATAGAAATTCCATAATGCTTTTGCTCCTTTTTTTATTGTATCCCACAATCCTTTAAAGAAGTTTACTACCGGCGCTATTATATGGTCATATATCCAACTGCCGACTTTAGATAATACAGCTTTTACTTCGTCCCAATGCTTATATATTGCGAGCCCTAAAGCTATGACTATTCCTACAATAGCAGTTATAAGCGCAGGTATACCACCGAATACTAAAGCAACTCCTGCTACTATAAGACCTATTCCTGTTAATATTTTTAAGAAATTCGACCACGAAGGGTCTTTGATATAATCGATAACACCTTTTATAGCTAAATAAAGCCCTGAAATCATAAGACCTATACCTAAAGCTTTAAGAGCCCCTAATTTACCTTGAATTAGGCCTAAATCCTTTAATAATTTTGCAATTTTTAAAGCTCCTATCATTCCACCTATTCCTAATAAAGCTCCCATAACATAGTCGTTTATTTCTCCCATTTTTTTCTTTACACTATTTCCCCAACCTGATAAATCTAAAGTTGGAGCAGATACAGAACCTCCACCTGCGCCACCATCTGCGCCTTTGTTGCTTCCTGTATCATTGTTTTTGTTATCTTGTAAGACGTTCATTTCATCAAAACTAGCTAATGTTTTTTGCAATTTTTTTGACTTTTTAGCTGTTTTATCCATATTTTTACCTGTATCAGCTGTTCTTTTACTCAAACTATCCATTGAATTACTAGCTGACCCTATAGATGCACTTGTTTTATCAGCATTGTTTTTAGCTTTTTTACCAAAAAGACCTGCAACAAAATTAACAGCAGTCATAATCCAACTTACAAATTGCTTTATGTATATAATTGCATAATTTATAGCTTTTGTTATTCCTTGGAAAAATGAAGCTATATTAGCTTGTCCTATTGTATTTAATATTTCTGCAACTCCTCTAGTGATAGCATTTCGCATATTTGCCATTGAAGTAGCAATTCCACCAGTAGCATCTCTTGCTTGAGCATCAAATCCATTTACACCATTGTTTAGTTCAGTAAGTTTGAACATAAAATCATCCATACTTACTTTTCCATCTCTTAAAGCTTTACCGAAAGCTTCAGTATTTGTGTATCCCATAGCTTGAGCTACTTGTTTCATTTGAGCAGGCATTGCATTTACTGCTGATATCCATTGGTCCATTTCCATCTTATTTGATGAATAAGCTTTAGTTATTTGCTCTAACGCAGATTTTTGTTGGTCCATTGGAGCATTACCTGCTAATAATGCATTATTTAAAGCCAAATACATATCAGTACTTGCTTTTACATTATCATTTACTGCTGTAAATCTTTGAACGGCAGACGCTCCTTCATCTAGTCTCGTTGGTAAGCCTGTTAAACTATCACTCATTTTGTCAATTGAAGCTTGCGCATTTTCTCCACTTTGCCCTAAATTAGACATTACAGTTGAAAAGTTACTCATTGTATCAACCCTAGAAATAGCTCCATCCATACTGCTCGCCATACCGTTAAATATTGAATTGACTATTTTACCTAATCCTAATCCAATAATACCTGTCTTTATCAATGAAAACTTGCTTATTACTCCACTAGATATACTCGCGCTTTTTCGATTTAATTGGCTTTGCAATTGTGCCATTCCTAGTTCTGCTCCAGTTGAATCGATTTTCGTTGCAATAATTATGTATCCATCTGAACTCCCCATATATTCCTCCTTTCTACAAACCAAGTGCCTTCAATAATTCTTCTGCACTTTCCATTTGCTCTTTTGTAGGTTTTTTCTTATATCTTTTTAATTCGACCTGTTTTTTCGCTTTTTCGATTTTTGCTCTTTCTTTTGAATCTTTTATATCTTTTGTATCAAAATTTCTTAAATTTCTAATTCTATTCAATATACAACAATTGCCTAATTCACTATTAGACAAACCATTAATAAGCTTATTAAATTTCCACCAGTGCATTTTTTCATTAGTTAAATCAATATGATAATCGCTCATAAAACTAGCTTCTATATAATCCATATCTTCTATATAATCCATATCAGGATTTTCGTTTTGCGTTTCTATTTCCTTTCCACAAGAAAGGTACAATTGAGCTAAATCAAGTAATTTTTCGTAGTCTCTTTCTGTATCTAATACTTCTTCGCCAAACAATTTATAGATTATAGCCAAAGCTCTTTCGTAGTCGTTTATTTCTTCATCTAAAGCTATTCTATTGCATTCTAAAGCAACTCTAAAATCGGTGTTTATTTTATATTCTTTATCTTTTATTTTTATAAATTCAGGATATCTCATTATTTCAACACTTCTTTTTCTGAATCTTCACTTATTTTATATTTTTCTTTTATTTTTTTAGATACTTTATCAATACTAAAATCAAAATGTGGCAAAATATAAGCTTCAATTAATTCGTTAATTTCTTGAATGCTGGTCCATCCAAATTTCTTTCCATTAAGAAGTTTTTTTACTCCTCCTTCTCCTAAAAACATATTGAATATTTCTTCTTCCTTTTTAAAAAAATCATTTAATGCTTTTATTTTATCTTCTTCGTTCTTACTCATTAATTTTTTTCCTTTTACATCTTGCCTTTTATCTATAATAAGCATTTGATTTCTTATCCATTGAAGATTTTTTTTATCTTGTTCAACCATTTCCTGATACCTTAAAGGTAATTCTATATCCTCAAAATCAAATTCCAAAAATTCCCCTGTATCAGTTCCATCTTCCGTTTTTATTCCTAATTTTAAAGTATCTCTTTCTTTTAAATGTATAAAATTGTCTTTCATCTTATACTCTCCTTTCATAATAAAAAAATAGGGTTAAGGAATGTGTCCCTAACCCTTTATACTTACGCAGATGCACTAGGTGTAAATGTAGGCACTCCGTTAGCGATAGTAACTGTACCTTCTACAGTATCTCCATCGTAATAAATGTCGTATTCTATTTCTGCATTTTCTCCCATATAATTAGTAACTGTTATAATTACATCGTTCATTTTTGCAGGATAACTTCCATTTGTGCCATTCCACATATCTATATCAAGAATGTGTGACTTGTAATTTAGTTTATCTCTACCAGCATTAACGAATTCAAATACAGGGTCGTTTGAGTAACATTTTTGAGTTACACTTCCTTGTTTTTGATTTGATGAATGGTCTGTTCTAGAGTTATCTTCTAAAATCCATTTTTCAGTATCCACTTGTGGATTATAAGCTACACCATATTCAGTAACACCTATACCTAAAGCCTTCCATGTACGGCTATTTCCAGTTGGTGTTGTATCCAAATATGATAAAAATTGACTTCTTTTAATTTTTTCAATATCACTTGGAATTAATGCCATTTGTTTTTCCTCCTTCTTTTTTTAATTTTTTTTCTTTTTCAGGCATAATAAAACTATTGGCAGTTTCCAATAGTTCTTTACTATTTAACGGTTCTATAAAACCATTTTCATTTAGCCATATAATTAAAGGCATATCGTTTTTTTTAGGTTTATATTCTTCTCCTGCTTTATATATCCTACCCTTAATATCTACAGACTTTCTTATTTTTATCATACATTCCACCTCGTAAAATACATAACACAACTTATTCTATATATAGCTTCATCCGAATTAGTATCAAAGATATATCCGTTTGAATTTGCTTCAATAGAAGTTATTGTTATGTTTTCCATCTCCAAAGATGGAAATATTTTATTTTTATTGTTGTCTTTTAACCAATTACTAAAGTTTTCAAAAAACACAGAATTATCTACATTATTTTGAACTTCCTCATTCCAATTAAATTTAGCATCAAAAGTAAATTGAAATTGACTATATTCATTACCCAATATATCCTCTTCTATTACAGGATTATAACTAGCTCCTTCATTAACTGAATAAGCAGTTATTTTATTTACTAAATAATTAACATTTACAGCCGTAAATTCATCCAAATAAGGGCAATCAGCAATATAATTTCTAACACTATCAATCATTTTCTAATACCTCGCTTTACTTCGTTTATTATATCTTTCTTATTTTCATTTAAAGTTCTTTCAACAAAGTGCGCACCACGATTAGCTCCTCCGTGATATTGTAATGGTTCTCCACTAGATTCTTTCTTTTTGCCTTTATCACTCCAAAAACCATATGTAGGACTATAATATGCACTTTTCCCATTGTGGGGCATTACAAATTTTATTCCTTCATTCATATAATGAGCATATGGAACAGCAATTTCAATTACTCCAGGTCGTATTCTTCTAGTGTTAGTACTCATTCCACCATTTCTATAAGGCATATTTTCTCTTAAATAAGAAATTACACTTGAATCCAAAATAGCTTGCGCTTTTCCACTAGGTTCAATACCTAGTTTTCTTATAACCTTATCGGCATAAATAACACATCTTTCCATTAGACACCACTTACTTCATAATGTTGCATAGTAGAAGAGCCATAGTCTTTAACTACTATATTAGTTATCTTCATATATTCATAAGAGTTTAAATCTGCTATTTTAGAAATAGAAGATACAATCCCTTTTACAATATAATCATCGTTTTTGAGTGTCCATCCTGTGCCATCAAAAGAGGCAGGATTAACATATCCATCGACAGAAGATAATATATAACACTTATAACCATCGCTCTTTACTAAATCTACATCACTAATAGTTATCCCTTTATTTGAACTCCAAAATCCTTTACTGCTCCTACATTTATAGGAATTAGTTTTACTGGTTCTATCAACTACTTTGTTTATGACAGTAATATCTTGATTAAATATCTCTGACATAATCCATTCCTTGATAAAGTAATCCAGTAAATAATAATGAAGAACTTATTTCATCGTTTATTTGTGCTTGTAGTTCACTATCAGAGCATAAATCTTTTAATTCACTCATAGATAAACTAGCTTTAGAAACAGAATAATCTCCTACTTTTTCGCTAGTTACTATTCCTGCACTATTTCCACTTGAAATATTTTCTATCATTTCTTGATAATTACTTTTTAATTGGTTATTTTTATAAATAATTTCAGCAACCTCACAAGTACAATTTTTAACTGCAGATTCATTACCTGTAATATCTCTATTAAAGATTCTTAATCTTACAGCATTACTCGCTTTAGTTGCCATTTTTTCAAACTCTTCTTCGGGAATTAAGCTTCCACCGAATGTATTTGAATAATATTCGTAATCTATATAATTAGTCATAATTCCCTCCTTACTTTTTCTTACGCACTAGCTACTGATTTTTTAACAACGATTTGAGCAGGACTATTTACAGTCATACCACTGTTATATTCAACTTGAGCTTTAGTACCTGTGAATAATTCACTATCAATTAATCTATACATTTCCATATTATCTAATAGTGAAAATGCTTCGTGATTTCCAACAATCATATCTACACCACTTAAATCCACTGTTCTTAAAGTTCCAGTTTTATCATAATATTTTGCATTTGATTTATCAAAACCATTACATTCAATTATGTTAAGACCGAATCTCTTTAATAATTCTCCTGAACGTACAGCTTCATCAGCATAAGATTGAATTCCTACAACCTTTAATAAATCAGCGTATTTTTCAGTTGAAACAAGAGCAAAATCTGCTTTTCCTTTACCATCTTTTACTTCTTTTCTCATAGCTACTAATTGTTCAACAGTAGTGCTTCCAGTTGCTTGACTAGCTGTTCCTTCTTTAACTAAACAAGCAAGACCTGAATATTGTCTACCTTCCTTTGTAGCATTTAAAGCATCAGCTAAATATTCTTCTCCAATTGCGAAAGAAACTGTATTAGCTTGAACTCCATAAATTTTTCTTGATTTTTGGAAATTGTTATTAAATAGAATTGGAATTAATTCATCATTTGCTACTTCATCGCTAAAATCTCTACCTGGTGTTCCAGGTTCTACAGCATTACTATTTAATTTATGAACATAAATAGCTCCTGCTGGCCCTTCTTGATATTTGTCAGTGTATGTTACACCTGGGATTAGTACTGTATCAGTATATAAATTTGGTTCGATACTAGCACTGTATTTTTCATCTACATATTGATTACCATATTTTATCATTTTTTATTCACTCCTTCTTTTTTTTATTTTTTATAATATGGATTATTCGCATATTTTTTATCGAGATATGCTTTCTCATCGCTAACTTGAGCATTAGCAGTATTTTGCGAAAAACCTGTACTTTTATTAGGCTTTTCTTTTTTTATAGGGTGTTTTTCAAAATAATTGTTTAAGTTATCTTCAAAATCCCCATCCAAACGAGAAAGTGTATATTCAATATAACTAGCTCTTTCTAACGTTTCTTCATCAACAAGTTTTCCTAGGATTGTTCTTGTTCTTT
The DNA here is from genome assembly GCA_964555755.1 of uncultured Mycoplasma sp. Classification (GTDB taxonomy): domain Bacteria; phylum Bacillota_I; class Bacilli_A; order RF39; family UBA660; genus UMGS1449. Next base: position 21,262 of record CAZKTT010000001.1, on the reverse strand, counting down.
TAAAAGAAGCATTGTCGTTTTCAATTGCATTATATTTATTTTGCAATTCTTGAGCTTTTTCCTCGTTTGTTTTTTGAGATTCCTTCCAATCATTAAAAGCCTTTAAATCTTCTTTAGATGGCAAGTTTTTAGTTTTCCTAGCAACTTCCTTTTCTAAAGCATCCTTAAATTCTTTTTGTGTGAAAGTTTTCTCACTACTCTTTTGTTCTGCTGTAGGTTCAGTATTTTCAGTTGATTCTGTTTTATCTACATCTTCAACATTTGAAACATCTTTTTTTTGTTCCATAATAATCTCCCTTCTTTTAAGTCTTTAAGTTGGACTTATTCCCTTCTTTATTGTCTTTAGGTTGGACATATTCAGTGCCTCTGTAGGAGTTGCACCTACTGAACTATTAAGGCATTAAAAAAAGCAAGTTGTTACACTTGCTTAATATGGAGGAAAGACACGCCGTTCTTTCATCTCTTTTGACCCAAAGGGTGTGTGGATGCGTGATTTGTCCACCTCTCCATATTTATATTATACTATTTTACTTCATTTATATCAAATAGTATTTGTAATTTTCCTTTCTTTACATAATTATTAATTCTATTTTGTTTCATAATTTTCATTTGAATAATAGAATTTTTATAATTCCTTTCTTTTATATTGTTTGTTGTATTTAATTTCATCGTTATTTTTACGTTATCATCTAGTTGTTTTATTAACCATACTGTATCAGGCTTATCTAATTTCAAAAATAAACTATCGTGATTATTTAGTATATTGCCTATATCTCCTATATATTTAACAACGTCAGGATGGTTTTTTGTTATATGTGTTTTTTGCTTTGGTGTTAATATAACATCTTTTGTCGTTGTTGTTATATCACTTGAATATTTAGATATATCAAAAGTGCCTACTTTCATATTATCTATATCAGCTTTGATTTGTGCGTTTATTTTTCTATCGCTTGTTGTTCTAACATACTCTCTGCTGTAATCTCTATTAAGTTTATGATGTTCAGTAAAATCATCTAGTCTTTTATTCCACCAATCAACCTTTTCTTTAGATTTTTGATAGGCTTCTTTATCTCCGTTAGTTTTAAACATTTCTTTTTTTCTCTTCCAGTTTCTAACACCTCTTTCTAAATATCTTTGCTTTTGAGAAAATTTATAAGCATTTTCACAATCTTTCTTTTTGTATTCTTTTTCTGCTTTACCCCTTTTATCTCCAAAGTAAGGTTCAACATAATGCCTACAGTTAATTCCATATATTCCTGCTACATCTCCATAATTAGCTATTGTTTTCCACTCACTAGCTTTAACAATAGTACCTTGCCAAGGGAAGTGTGATTCCCTACAATCTAGATGTTCAGAAAACTTAACATACTCACACTCTGTCTCTTCTATTAGTTGTTGATTTAATTCCCCACTTAATTGTCTAGCACCTGTTAAAGCATCTCTTCTTACTACTCCTTCTATGTCATAGTTTCTAATGCCTGTAACATTGCCATCTTCATCAGTGGTAACATAAGACATAGTACTTATTCCTTCGTTAGATAAATCATTTATAGCTTTTCTTATTGCCTCATCGTATGAATGAGTTCCCATTGAAATATCTAAATATGACCTCTCTAACACGTTTAAATAAGCCTCTCTCGTTGCTTTTTCTATCTTTGAAGATAAATCTATAAAACGATTATTCATATCGTTATAAGCACTGCTAATCATTGCCTGAATAACCGAATTATTCATAAGTGTATCAGGATTAACACTAATCACTCCATCATCATACAATTTAGACAATTCAGGAGTGTTTATTGTGTCTATTCCTATCTGTTCTAAACACTCTTTTATTTTCTTTTGAGTTACTCCTGTTTTTCTTGATAAATACTCTATTGTTTTTTGATTAAATGCTCCCATTTCTTCAAGTTTTTTTATTCTGTAATAATCAGCATTTTCAAATTCTTCTCCGATTAAAAAATGACTTGCTATTTCCTTTAACAAATCAGTTTCAATTTCAGAGTACATTTCTACCAGTGGCTTTATAGCCTCTTCTATCTTTTTGTCAGTAGGCATTTAACCACCTCACTATTCTGTTATATTAAATTCACTACCATCAGTTATTGTTTCTTCTGTTATTTCATCATTCATTTGTTTTGCGAATGCTATTGCTGAATCATCATCTAGCTTATAAACATCTCTGTAGTATTGAGCTTTGCTTATAAGTTTTGCGTTATATTCGCTCATAGCCTGTTTTCTTGTTTGTTCAGAATCTTCTATTATTGAATCATCGTAATCAACTGAAACATCAAACTCTTCTGTTACTCCTATTAATTCAGCTATTGCATAACATAAATCTCTTATAGCATTTGTTATTATGTTTTCTTGCTTCTTTATCTTTCTATATGTATCACTATTAGCACTTATTATATTTGTTGTATTAACATATGCTTGATTGTCTTTAAATCTATAATATTCGTGTCCTAATCCTATTTTGCTTGTGAATAGGTTAATTTGTGATTGTAAAGAAGCAGTAATTGCATCTATTCTTAACTCTCCATTACTTTCAGTTACAAGAGGGTCTTTCTCATCTCCTGGAAGTTCATAATACACTGTATCGCTAGAATCGAATATAGGAGTCATTTCTCCTTCGGTATTAGTATTAAACTTTGAAGCTCCACCTTTGATATATATTCTCTTTCTACCATTTGAAATTTCATTGTCTAGCGAATCGTAAGCATTATCTATCGCTAATATTGTGTCAGTTGCATTCGCAAAAGAACTAATACCATAAGCACTGTTAATATCAATGTTATTTACTTCGGGTGTTTTTAAAATCGAAAATTTAGGAAGTACACTTGATTTTATTTCTCTTAAATTTTCATCTATTTCAACTTCTGTATATGTACCGTTAGTTTCGTTATAAATTCTGTTGTATGTTGTATATCCATCTTCTCCTAGGATATGAGCATTTATTCTTATTTCTTTTCCTTTCAATGTGTTTCTTTTGTTCCATAATAAAACTGACTTTATGTCAGTGTTATCAGCTTCTAGAATCACAACTCCTGTAGCATCTATATAATTTATTTTTAATACATCATTTTCTAGGTATGGAACTATTGCTCCTGTCCCCAATGCTTTTACTAATTGCATAAGTTTATTACCATTATACAAGAAGTCGTTTTGTTTTAAACATTCTTTTATCTTCTTTGACACATTTTCGTTGCTTATTGTTATATCTAATTTTTCATTGAAATAAAAATCAGACAAATCTCCACAAGCTTGAGTTGCTATATTCAAGCTTTTAAGTGTCTTTTTTACTTTCTTTTTACCATTGTATAAATAATAGTTATGATATTTAGTTTTACCTTGATACCAAGTAAGCCAATCTTTTACTCTTGATTCGTGCTTTTCATCTATAACACTACTATCATAATCTAACTCTTCTATGAAATTTTTAACTATTTGCTCCATTTGTTTTTTCCTCCTCTAATTTATTTGAACTAATGCTTTCATATATGGTTCAGTTGAATACTCTTGAGCATCCAAACTATCTATATCTTGCTTGCCATTATCAAGCCTTACATCGTTTTTATCTTTTTCCCATATAGCCGTTTTAAAAGCTTTTATCAATGGTTCGCAACATTCTAGTATTTGATATTTATTTGTAGAAAACATTTTACAATAAAATCTTATTCTATCTAATATCTTTCCTTTTACTGCGTTATTAATAGGTATTGCAATATGATTTTCTCTTAATGCTCTTTCGAATCCTGCTATAAGTGTTTGTTCAGCACTATCGCAACGGATATCTATTATATTTATCCCTTTGTACTCTTCCTGAAGCTCTTTTATAAACTTAATAAATTCTTCTATTAGTACTTTGTCATCAATTCGTTCAGGTATTCTCTTTTGTTTTATCGAGATTATCTTTCTGAATTGATTAGTAAAGGCTGTTGCATTAAAACTATGTGCAGATGTATTACCTCCAAAATCCACACCTATCGTTATGAACTTTATTGAGTTTCTTGTTTCGTTTATGTAATTACCTGCACTATCAGTTCTATTCCAATCATCCATTTTTATAATGTGATAATCTTTGAATTCTTGATATATTAATCCCTCTGCTACTACTCTTTTCCCTAATATATCTCTTTCGTACCAAACACTTCCTTCATCATATTGACTTATTATTTCGGCTTTTCTTTCATCTGTTATTGCCGAATTATCATAAATTGTAAAATGTTCATAGTTATAACCTCCTAATAAAGGCTTTTTAGCCCACTTATCTATATAATCGGTGTATATTGTATCCATCGGATTACTAGGGTTCAAATCCCAAAACCATTTAGGATTAACACTTGCTAGCTGTCTTGCCATCGCTACTTTAATAAACGAAGTCTTACTATCATCTGAATCATAATGCTCGTTTATTTCAGTCGCTATCCATAATCCATATGAGTTACCTAATATTTTCTTGTAGCTATCAGCTTTGCCACCACCTACGAATATAACTATCTTTTCGCCTGTTTTAGTTTTAATGTAAAGAGCTTCATTGTCTTTAAACTTTCCCCATCTACATCTACCTTTGAATTGGTGTTCTAGACCGAATCCGTTACATTCGCCTATATTAAGCTTTGCATTCGGTAAAGTAGAGCCACTAGCTAAATGAATTCTATCAGGAGTATATTCAAGTGATGCACTAAACATTATTACGTTGTCTATGGTTTTACCTGCTCTAACTGCTCCCTCTGCTACATTTGCTTTACAATTGGTACTTCTTTTCCAATAATCCAAGTGTTTTTTACTTGGCAATGTAAATCCTTCTAGTAAATTCATTTTTTATCTCCATAACCGAATATATCGCCCCACGTTTCCATAGATTGAATAGTAACGTTGTTTTCACTTCTTGTTGTATATGTTCCCTCCATTTTATTCATTGTATCTATAGCTCTGATTTTATCAGTTGAACTAGGCTCTCTTTCGTATTCTTCTCCATCATATTTATACGTTTCTTTTTTCTTCCCTGTTGCTATATCACTTAATAGCTTTAGCCTCTCTTTAGCCGATATTATATCTTGTTCTGCTATCTCATCCCTTAATTCTTTTATTCTCGCTGTTATCTCGCTTTTATGATATAACATATAGGCATTATTATTTACGGTGGCATCTTTCATATTTTTTGTATTATATGCCCCTCTGTATGCATCGCTATAATTCATACTTTCGAGAACTATATTCTTACAAAATCTTTCTTGCTTTTCTGTGAGCATATAATCACTCCTTATATTTCCTTTCAATATACTTTTCTCTAATTAGCATCTTTCCTTTCGAGGTTTTATCTCCTTTATGCTCTGATTCAAACATTTCAAGCAATTTACTTATTATTTGATATTGTTCTATTGTCGGCTTATCTCTTTGTTCGTTTATAATCTTCAATATCTTATTTATTGCTTGATATGTTTCTATGTCTTTATATTCTATTACGTGTAAATATTCGTGAGCATATCTGTTTAAAACTGCTCCATTTTCAATTACTTCTTTTCCTCCGTGTTCTTTTTTAACTATGTGATGGAATGATGCTGTTTTATCTAGTGTGTAGCCCATAAAACATAATTTATCTAGATTATAAAGTTTAATCATATGTTTTGTTATAGGCTTCACTTTCTCCTCACTCCTTTTTTACAGCTTTAAAGAAACCCTCCAAACGTTAATTCAAAAAAAGCTGTCCGTTTCCCACTTTTTACACCCAAAAAAAGAAACTGTTTCCAGTTCCTAAACAAAAATATAAATAATTACACGTGAATTTTTATCTATTACTCACAATATCATAATAACACATCTTGACGGGAATTGTGGGAAAGTTTTTCAATATACTTTCTACACTTCTTGCTGACTGTTGTTCTATCTGAATGATATTCTCTTCCTATATCTTCCCATTTCCATAAATCTAGAAATCTTTTCCTCATAATATTACGAATTTCAGGGTCATCTACTTTAGTATTGATATATGTTTCAATTTTTATATATTCTTCTAATGCTGATACTCTTAATTCTATATATTTTTCTCTTAATCCTGCTATCATTTCTTCTACGGATTCAGGAATAGTCATTCCTTTAGGCATATCGGTAAACTCTGTACCTCCTATGCCATCATCTCCAAGCTTTGCTAATCTTTCTTTTAAATCTTTAATTTCTTTTTTTAAATGGAAATACCTTGATAGTTCTTTTTCAGTCATATTAACCTCCTTTTTATACATTTATTTTCGCTAATTTATGTGGTTTTATAACGATATTATTTACCCCTTTAAGTTCTTTTCTCATTTTTACAAATACGTTTACTAATATACTTTGATATATAATCAATGTTCTATCGCTTATATCATAGTCATAATTAGTAATTTCGTATTTTTTCATTATCTCATCAATCATTAAATTTTATTTAACCTATCTATCTGCTCGGGTTCATCAATATCAATTGTTCCATCATCTATACATACATAAGTATCATCTAATACTTGTTGTATATTAACATCAAGCCCATTTAAATATCTATATAATTCCCACACTAAAGCTATTCTTTTTGTTTTTCCTTCATCTTGGAGTTTTTTAACATCTGCTATACCTTTCATAAATGTTTCATAATCATTGACTATATATGCGAATGGTTCGCCCCAATTTTTATTTTCTTTATTCTTTGCTAAAGATGTTCCAAATAAAATATTTTTATCAGTTTTATAAGTTACTATTTGTTTAATGGCATTTTCAGTAAAATAAACATCTCCAAATATATATGTTACTTTTTCGTTGTTTTCTAAATGTGGATAAAACGCATCAAGCCAGTAGCCAGTTAAAACATCGTTATCGTATCTATACGAATTATGATGTTCTAATCTTTTTACACCACAAGTATCAAATATTGGATTGTTACTACTTATAAAAATATTTTCTTCATTTATTCCATTTTCTTTCAATAGTCTTATCGTTCTATCGGCTATTCTTTCCCCTTTTACTATTGAAAGGTGTTTTGGAGTATCTTTAAAATTTTGATAGAATCCACCACACATAATTATATATTTCACTTTGTTACCTCCTTTACGTACCCTAAATCAATTAAATAATTGCCTCTAGCTCTTGTTACTTTAAATGGTTCATCATATTCGGTTTTTCTTGCTCCTTCTACTAAATCATCATATGTTATTAATGGTTTTACAAATATTTTTTCTTTTGCATTATATTTTCCTTTATTATTTAAATATTTATCCCAATTACTCTTTTTTGGTGTATATTTGAACTCATAATCCTTGTATAACTTCTTTTCATCTATATCATTGAAATAAATATCTAACTTTATTGAATTGCTACTCGTTAAGCCTATTTCTTTGTATATTGGCAAATCAGTTACAATTACAGGTTTACCTAATAACAAACTTTCAACAACACTATAGCAGTATGCCTCGCTATATGATAATTGAACTAAAAAATCTGCTTCTTGCATATATGTTGTAATATCTAATCTAGGGTTCATATAAACTATATTTGGATTATTTATTTCTTGTTTATCGTTAGTGAATATTAACCATATATAAGGAATACCTTTTTTGTCTAGTATATTTCCTAATCTTATCATCAAATCTTTTCCTTTTTCTTCTGTAAGTCTTGTTGCACTTATTAATTTTAGTATTTTTTTTGGTTTATCAATGCTTATAGGATTATATATCAATTCACATTCTTTTCCTGTTAATTCTTTAAAACTCTTACATACTTCTTTACTAACTCCTACAAATTTTGTTATTTTAGGATGAATATTAGGCTCTAGTTCTTGTCTTTTGTAATCTGCGTGTATAATTTGTATGTATTCTTCTGCCTCAACATTCTCTATAATTTGATAGCTATAGTTAAAAAAAACCCTTTTACATTTAATCTTTTGCCCTCTATACTTATGGACTTCAATTAAATTAGATAATCTTTCTATTTGTGCGTTATTTCCTGCTGTATAAAATACTGTCATATTATTGTATTGTTTTGCCAAATAATAAAAGAAACTTTCTACTCCTCCAATATCATTTAGTACATTAAAATAAAACACATTTTCATATTCCATATAATCCCTTCTTTACTCATTATTTTTTTGCTTTATTCATCATTCTATCGATTTTATTTATAACATCATCTATTGTAAATAAATATTCTATCTTTAAGAACTGAACTTCTCCATCGTAACCATATTCAGTAATTTTATTGTTTTTCATCAAACAATTGAATTGTTCCATATTCATAACTTTTAACACATCTCCTGTAATTTTTATACTGGATTCTATTTCAGGAAATACTTTTCTCATATCATAAATAGGTTCTTTTTTGTCTGATAAGTACTTCTTTTGCAATTTTACTATCACATCCAAATCATCATCATATAATTTAGTTTCTTCTTCTATCATATTTATTCTCCTTTTAGTTCTTTAATCATATTTTCCATTTTATTCACTATTAACTCACAAGGCATATCATCATTATAAAAGTCTAATATTAGTTCATCTTTTATATATCTTTCTAACTCATCTCCTATATTTTTATATCTTTCTAGTTCATCAACTAATACAGAGCCTTGAAAGTATCCTAAATCATAAAAATAAGTGCCGTTTTTAAAACTTGTATATGTGTTTATATCTTTTAAATCCTTTTTCAACTTATCTAATGTTTCTTTTTCATATTCTTTGTCTATCACTCTTTATCACTTCCTAAACCATTGTTTTAATATATCTCCACTTGGAGAAATAACTTTGAATTCTCTTCTGTCGACATACCTTTTATTTAATTCTTTTAACTCTTCAACAAAGTTTTCTAAATCTTCATACATACCTCGCATAAGAAGTTTATCGTTTTTATATAAATAACCTGTTATTGCATACATTATTTATCTTCACTTCCTTGTAATATGTTTAATAACTTTGTTTTGCTTTCTTCAAAAGTATTGTCATTTCCACAAGGGTCTGTTGATTGTTTGTCATAAAAATAATCTTCCTGCCCACAATATTCCATACTTTCTACAAATTCTATTGCTTTATTTATTCTATCTTGTAAATCTTTTGTTTGCTTGTTTAAAAAATTTAATCCCCTTTCTAATTGTTTGAAATATTTATCATCATTTATTATTTTTTTTATTAATTCTAATTCACGTTCAATATTATCTAATCTTTTATTTATCATTACTATCACTTCCTTGTAAAAATATTCATTTTATCTCATTATTCATACTTTACCTCTCAATATTTTTGACATATTTTGATAAAACTCAATTATTCTCTCTATATCGTTAGTATCAATATTTTCACTTTCTTGTAAATAATTAATCGCTTTATTTATAATTTCATCTTTTTTAATATTTTGATTTCTCAATCTTATTATTGTTTCTTGTCTGATTTCAGCTCTTCTTTTGTAATAATCTGTTGTTGATTCACTTTCTACTAATTGTTCTCCGAGCTTACTGATACTTCTCGCATAAGCTTTTCTATCTCTTATATTATCTAACCTCTGCTTATTATATTTCATCAGATATATTGTTCTATCTTTTATTATTGATTTATTAGCTTTTTTGTTTTCTTTATTAATCATTTTAAAACTCTCCTTCTTTTATTCCTTTAATCCATACTGTTTTACTCCTATTGTTTTATTTTTTATTTCACAAAATAATCCATCATCAGTTGTATAGCATTTTCTAGAAGTACCTCTTTTGTTATCAAAGTCTATATACTCATAAACTTGAAATGCTTTATTACATATAAAAGTTACTATTAATACAGTAAATATAGTTAAAATTAATTTCTTTTTTATGTTCATCTTTTTACTCCTTTTTATAAGTGCTTGCCAACAAATACCAAAACTCGCAAGCAATAGTATACTAATAGAAAGTTTTGTGAGTGCTTTATTAAAAATGCTTTTATAATTGGTTCGGATATATTTCATAACAGAATTAATCATTGAAAATATGGATAATAATTATTTTAGTTTCTATAAAATGTAAGAAAACAACTAATGGTATTTTTTAAAATTATTACTCTAAATAATCCTTTAACCAATTTACAAATTTTAAATAGTTTTTATCGTTAATCTGTTCTATAGTAATAATTCTGTGAATG
>CAZKTT010000001.1:0-11131 GCA_964555755.1 uncultured Mycoplasma sp. | reverse complement strand
ATAGTTACAGACTTAATATCTTTAAATAGAACTTTTTTCATTTTTATACATTTTGTTGATAGTATCTCTTTCTTTTCTTAATTCTTTTAACTTTTTAGCTAGTACTTTATTATTACTTTCTAACATTTGATTATTAATTCTTAATCTATATAATTCTTCTTCACTCATACCTTATCTCCTAATTTTCTAAAGTATATCTTTTATACTTATTTGCCCAACCTAAATTATTTATGCTTTTTTCCCATTTATCAGATATCTTGTAATTTTCTTTTCTTAAAAGATATATTGCGTGTTGCAAATCAGTTATTCTGTATTTGTCATAACATTCAATTGTCGATATACTTTTGTATTTTAATAAGTGATTCAGTACAATATCTTTTTGACTTATTCTTCCCATTTTTATCTTCCTTTCTAAATTTCAAAAACATCTTTCCAATAAGCAATATCTAATCCACACTCGCTTGCCATATCTAATAAAGTTTCTATTACCTGTGCCATTTCTTTTTTATCTAATTTGGAGCTACCACTATAACATTTGTAATCATTGAATATTTTGTCTCCTAACTTTATTTTTCTTACAAGTTGAATAGCTCTAAAATTAGTTTTCAGTGTTATTTCTGCTTCGGGTTCTACAAGTACGTGAGTTGTTTTAGCTCCTGCTCTTACTAGAGCTTCTAAATATATGTTCCAATCATCATTAGACCTATCGCCATTTACTGCTTTGTCTATTTCTCCAATTAATGCCCACATATATTTATTTTGCTGTTCCGTGCGTTTATCTCTTGCTTTGGTTATGTTTATTGAATATAAATCTTCTTTTGCTAACTCTTGTATATTGTTTCTATATCTTTCTCCGATTGTAAAAGTTATTTCAGTTTCGTTATTTTCATTTCTCCCTATTCTTGAAAAGTTACCTGTTATTTTCATAAACAACCTCTAAAACGGAGTTTCAACTTCATCATCGTTTGCGACTATTTCTCCAAACTCTTTAAAAGGGTCGTTTTCTTCTTCTGTTTCTTCTACTGTTACTTTTTTTTCTTCATCAGGTTCACTTGGTACGAATCCATCTCTTTTACTTTCTACGAATTCATACTCTCTTACAAGTACATAACTTCTATATCTATTTTCTCCATTTTCAGTTTAATATTTATCGGTTTTAAATTTTCCTATTACTAAAAATCTATTTCCCTTTTTTACATATTCTGCTATTACTTCTGCTCTCTTTTCCCAAGCAACACAATTTACAAAATCAGCTTCTAATTTGTTCCCGTTTTCATCTTTTCCATTATCACAAGCTATTGTGAATTGGATATATTTTTTCCCTGTTGTTGTTTGTTTTAGTTCAATATCACTTGTGGTTCTCCCACATAAGATTACCTTATTCATCTTTCTTTACCTCCTCTTTATCATTTCCAAACTCTGAAAATATTCTTTCTAACAATATTGCTTGATATTCATTCATAACATTTAATTGTTTTTGAGCAAGCCCTGTTTTTTGTTTTTCTTCTACTTTCTTTGTTTTTTCTGATTCTTTTTCTAAAAACACTTCTAATCTAGCTTTTTTATCTGTTAGTGTTACTAACTCTTTAATCATTCTCATTCTATAATCCACAGTATTAGTCCTCCTTAACTTCCAATTTTTTTAAATAGTTTCTAGCTTTTTCAGGTGTTGTTTTTTCTTCTTTTACATACATCCAAAATAAGAATGTTTTTAAATTTTCATAATTTATACAATCAAGAACTTTCTTTCTAGCATTGTTACTTAATCCACATTTTTTATAATAGTAAGCAAGTAAAAATCCCAGTTCTTTATCACAGGTATCTTCTTCGTGTCTTTTGCTTATTGTTTTTGTTCCATCTGTCCAGAATATTATCGTTGCACCACTGTTTATAATATATTTTTCAATTTCAGGGTCAGGTCTTGTAAATGTTATTTTTGGCATAAATGGAACTCCATAAAATTCAGGCATCATAATATTTCTATTTCCTCCTCTTCTTCCTCTTCTTCAAGTATTTCTTTTTTTAATTCTTTTGTAATTTGATATATTGTTACTACTGCTATAACCATTCCGATTATGAATAGTACTAATATAATCACTAATGTAATTGTTCCTAATAATTCCATAATTCAATCTCTCCTTTACTTTTTAAAAATTCATTTAGTTTTTTTATCAATAATTTCTTTGGCTTTCTTTTAATTTCTTTTAACACTCCTATTTCCTTTTTAGGAAGCCAAATAGCATATAGCTTATCAAAAGTTTTTCCTGTTGCTAATTCGTAGTAAGATAATTGCCAAGATAGATATTCTTCATCTAATTCAGCAGTTGTTTTTATATCGCATAGACTTAAACAACCTTTTATTTCTGCTATCATATCGAATCTTCCTGCGTATTTACCTAGATACTGAATCATTTGTTCTTGCTCTTTCACGAATATTTTATTTTTGATTTTCAATTTCACATACTGCCTTAAACTAGCTTCTTGTATGTAATTAAGTCCTTTAGCCTGAATAGTTGTATTAAAAGCCTCTTCCATAGTCATTGTTTTTAAATTGTTTTCAAAAATTTCTATCGATTCGTGAATCGTAGTTCCATATTGTGCTTTTCTATTCAGTATTTTCTTATCTACACCCTTGTACTTATCAGGAAATATAAAGTGTAATATTTCACTAACACTAGGAGTTAATATTCCATCAACTAGGTATAGATGTGGTTCTTCTAAAAACTCAATCATTATTCAACTTCCAATATCACTGAACTTGATACACTAGATTCTTTCATATATTGTTCGTATATGTCAGGACATTCTTCTTTAAACCTTTTAGAATCAAATCTCTTTGTTGTATATCCTGCTTTTAGCTTTACTGAAAGTCCTTCTGCTATATATTTGTCCGTTCCAGTTTCTTCAAAAGCTTCTTTGTATTGTGCTTTTATTTCTTTTATTCTTAATTCAGACTCTAAATTTATTTGAATTAGCTTTTTTAATTCTTCCCTGTCTTTTTCAGTCATTGTAAGTTTATTGTTTTCGATTTTTACTATTTTATTTTCCATTCTATTTATCCCCTTTTTCTTTTAATTTTTTAATCATTCCACTAGCTTCTGTTAGTGTTAATTCTTTAATATCTTTTTTCTTTAGATAATTTAAATATGGTTTTATTTCTTCTTCTGAATATTCTTCAAGTATTTTTATTTGTGCTTCTTGAATCATTATGTTTTCCTTTGCTTTAGGTTTTGTTGCCGTTTTTGTTGTTTGTTGTCCAGTAGTTGTTGTTAAGCTTGCTCCATCATCATCATCGGTTGCTAATCCATAAGCCATAAGTAAGCTGTATCTTCTAGCATAAGTTAAAGCACTTCCTAATTCTTGAGCAGGATTTTTAATACCTTGAACTACTGCTTGAGGTATTTTGCAACCTTGTAGCCATTCATCCTCCCATTTATCGTTGAAACATCTTTTTGTCATTAAATAATCATCTCCATCGATACGTTCTATTTTTTGAACATATCTTGAATTGATACTTTCTAAATACTCGTGTATTTGAGCTAAATCTGTATATTTGTACCCATACCCCTTTTTATTTTTACTTAATGTGGTCGTTGCCATCTTTAAATCCTCCTATTCATATTTTTTAATTAATTCTGTTAATTCTTCATCTTCAATTTTTTCTTTTTTTATTTCTTTATCAAACCAATCAGGCAATATTTCCTTTTTTATCTTTGGTTGATAGAAATCTTTCCAAGCACCATTGATAGCATCTTTTATTATTTCTTCTTTTTCTTTATCCGTTTTTCCATAATCATTAAGTTTATTAATTAATCTATTTACTACTGTTTCATTTACTGTATATTTATTTTTAATTCTTAATTCTAAATATTCATTAAGTAATTTATAAATATTATCTTTATTATTTAAATTAGAAATATTAATATTAGAAAATAGAAATAAGAAATAAGAAATATTATTTGTTTGTTTTCGGTTACCCTTTTGGTTTGTTTTCGGTTTGTTTTTGGTTTGTTTTCGGTTTGTTTTTGGTTTGTTTTTTTGTGCATTTTTATTCCCTTTTGGAGCACCTTTACCTACACTTCTTAAAGAATTATTTTTGCTTGTATCAATAGGCATTTTGAGGTTATTCCATATGGCTTTATTCAGCCCATTTAATACAGGTTCTTTATCCTTAAAAACATAATCTACTATAGCCTCTAACATTTGAAGTTTATCTTCTTGTGGGAGGTTATCTAATAATTCATAATAATTCTTGTAAAACGTAAAACTATTTATCTCATTCACTTAATACCTCCTATATTTGCTATTTTTTAAGTTATATGTTATAATCTAGATGTAATTTTTAAATTACGTGAAGGGCTTTTTTGAATCATTTTAAAGCTCTTTTTCTTTGTCAAAATAAGAATGTTCCATAATTTAAATAGTTACTTATTAAAATTGCTCCTAAAAAGAATACTGCTAATACTATTCCTCCAAGGAATGTTAATGTAATTTCTTTAATTATCTTTTTCATTTTCGACACCCCCTTTCTCTTCTAAATATTTTTGTACCTTTTCAACTCCTATATAATCTTCTAGGAGTTTTTTTGATACGTGATAACTCCACTCGCTTGACATTTGGACAGCCGTTCCAAACGGTAGTCTTTGTTGTTGTAAGCCAACTCTTATATATTGTGGAGATTTATCGATTATGTTGGCCACATCGTTAATTGTTAATTTTTCTTCTATTATTTTCATATAATCCTCCATTGGTTTCGGTTTTATTCTGTGAATAAATCTTCAAGTTTGTATTCAGTATTAGCTTTTTCGTTTATATAATTTTTTAAGGTAGTTGCTTCTTTAGTAGTAAACTCTGCTTTGCCATTAAGTTTTAAACTAATAGTACTTAAAGATTTAATATTTAGTATTTCAGCAACATCGCTATTTTTTATATTGTTTTCTTTCAATACTGTTTTTAACTTATACATATTCTTCTCCTTTCTTACGAATTTTCGTACACACGGTTCAAAAAAAATATTATCTTCTGAACTTAATACCAATATATACGATATTTCGAACATTGTCAATAATATTTTTACGATTTTTCAAAAAAAGTTTGATTTTTCGTAAATAATGTGTATAATAAATTATAGAGGAGGGGTCATTATATGGAACTTGAAGAACAAGTAAAAAAAGAAATAATTGATAAGTATGGTTCTATTAGACAATTTGCTTTAACTATAGATATTCCACACACAACTATTGATAGCATATTAAAACGAGGTATGGATAACTCTAACGTAAATAATGTTTTAAGGATATGTAAAGCTCTTAATATTTCTGCTGATGAATCAATAGAACAAAAACAACTTATATATAATTTAAATTTTGACAATGCATCGCCTATCGATGTTTTAAATGATGTTGTTAAAATTCCAGTTTTAGGAACAATAAAAGCAGGAACACCTATAGAAGCTCAAGAAGATGTCATCGACCACGTTGACATTCCTAAAGAATGGACCAAAGGTAATAAAAAGTTTTACGGGTTAAAAATTAGTGGTGATAGTATGTATCCTGAATACAGAGAAAATGATATTGTTATTTTCCAATATATTGAAGATATGCTATCTGCTAATGGCGAGGACTGCGCTGTTATGGTTAATGGATTTGATGCAACATTTAAAAACGTTAGAATAACGCAAAGTGGAATTATGCTTACACCCCTTAATATAAATAATGCTGATGGCTACGAACCTAAATTTTATGATAGTGAAGATATACAAAACTTACCTGTTAAAATTATAGGCATAGCTAGAGAGGTAAGAAGAAAGAAAGGAAAAAAGTAAAATTATATAAAGATTGAATATTATGTATAAAAATAATATAGATTTTGATTTTTTTGAAAAAGAAGGCTTCTTAAATAAGCAAGAAAAAAAGAATTTTATTAATTCTCAAAAATTTCAAAAATATAAAACATTAGCGAGAAATTCCAAAAATGAAGAGGATTTTGAAAGATATATGTCAAAGGCTAAAAAGTATTTAAATATTGGAGATGATGATTTTGTCAGATTTTATATAAGAAACAAACGATTCAAAGAAGCAGAAAAAGAACTTAATAAAATAATTGATAGAAGAAAGAAACTTGCAAAAAAAGATGGTTACATTTATAATCTACAGGATGACACATATACATACCAATTATATAATTATTTTAAAGAACAAAAAAACAAACAATAAAAAAAGACTCTGCACGGCTAATACAGAGTCCGAGTACACAAAAATTAAAAAACCGAAACCAATGGTAATTCTCTTTTTGTGTACTTACATTTTATCACATTATAAAATTAAATACAATAAAAAGGAGATGTAAGTTATGGGAAAAATGAAATTAAGAAATGGATTAGGTAGTGTCTATCAACTAAAAGGAAAAAGAAAAAAACCCTTTGCTGTTCGAATAACGAAAGGATGGGACACCAACGGAAAACAAATAAGACAAATAATTGATTATGCTGAAACGTATGAGGAGGGTTTTAGAATACTTATTGATTATTGGCAAGACCCTTACGACATCGATTTATCAAAGATAACTTTTAATGAAGTGTTTGACAAATTAATACGTAATCTCGAAATAAAGGAACATAGTGGGGTTGTATCAAAGAAAACAGTATCTAGATATAGAAGTGCCTATCCTTACTATAAAACGTGCCAAAATAAGCCGTTTATGGAAGTTTCTCGATATGATATACAAAATGCAGTGAATAATTGCGAACACGGATATCATACAAAACTTAATATAAAACTCTTATATAATAAAATGTATGAGTACTCACTGAATGAATTAGGAATGCCTTTAAAAAGAAATGTTGCAACTAATTTATTTATTGGTGTTGAAGAAAAAAGCAATATGCATAAACCTTTTACTGCAGATGAAATAAAAACATTATGGAAAGTATCAGAAACTAATTTTACTGCAAAAGAAGTTCTTGTTATGATATATGAAGGATTAAGGCCTACTGAATATTTAAAAATAAATAAGGATAAGGTATTTTATGAAGATAACTACTTTATAGGAGGCATTAAAACTAAATCAGGAATAGACAGAATTATACCTCTTAACAATGAAGTAAAATCATTTATACTTGAGTTCTTAGACAATAAAGAGATAGGAAGAAGTTATCAACGATTCAATGCTAGATTTGAAAAATTGATGAAAGAGTTGGCTATGGACCATAAGCCTCACGATTGTAGGCATACATTTGCTACAACAATGAGAAATTTAAAAGCTGACCCTCTACACATTAAATTAATAATGGGACATAAGGTTGAAGATATAACAGAAAATGTGTATACACACATAAAAACAGAAGATTTAATAAAAACAATAAATTTATTCAAAAAAATAACCTAAAAATTTGTTGGCTACTTGTTGGCTACCGTAACTAAAATTGGTTGTTTTTTAGCAAAAATAAAAAAATTAGGAAAGGAGAAAAAAGACAAAAAATCACATATTAAATCATAAGAAAACCCTTGATATACAAGGGTAAAATGCTTATTGGTGGAGAATAAGGGATTCGAACCCTTGGCCTCCTGCGTGCAAGGCAGGCGCTCTAGCCAGCTGATAACACACCCTTTTAAAATCAACGAAAAATTAATGTTTTGTTGGCTACTTGTTGGCTATCGCAACTGATTTTTAAGTCTTTTTAACAACAATTATGAATTGTAAGTATTTAAAAATTAAACAAAAAAAATATAAAAAATATATATATTGCGATAAATTCAAGCAAGAAATTAATTTTAATAACTGTGCTAATTGTCAATACAAAGAATATAAACAATATAGTCAATATAACTATATCAAAAAACGTACAAATAAACAAGCTAGAAAAGAAAAAGAAAGATATAGTATAATTTATACTAATTTAACTAAATGTTGTGAATGTGGTCTGAATAATGGCGATTATGACACTAGAATTAATCAATATACTTACATATCTAAAAATGAGGTATTTGAGGGAGCTTATAGAAGCAAATCAATGAAGTTAGGAATGATAACACCATTTTGTATATATTGCCACGATTTATTTCATAATAACGCAACGTTTAACCTTAAATATAAAATAATGTTTCAAAAAGAGTATTTAAAGAACCATACCATTGATGAATTTATAAATGACTTTGGACAAGATTATGAAGAAAAAATAAAGCAAAAAAAAAGACAGGGAGGCGACCCTGTCGAATTATGAAATCAATGATGACTTCCTTTCGGAAGCACGCATTATATTATCAGATTATATTGTCGAATTTTGTCATATTATGTCGAATAATGCACTATTTTTAAAAAATATTGTGCATTTTTTATTTACCACACCATAGCCAACCTAGCTTATGTGCAGTATTTTTGCCAACTATACCATCAGCAGTAAGTTTATGTTTCTTTTGAAATGCTTTTACTTTAGCCTCGGTCTTTTTTCCAAATATTCCATCTACATCTAGTCCACTTAGTGCTTTTTGTAAATTTTTAACTGCTGTTCCAGTAGAACCTATTTTTAATAATCTAGTTAGATTTAATTTTCCTGATGGTTTTGGAGCAGGTGTAGATTTATTTATTTTATTAGCTTCTTTTACTATGTAATCCATTTTAGAAAGTAAATAATCCCCTGGGCAGGTTGTACTTGCATACATTCTATGCCAAGTAACATTTTTACCTTTAACAAGTGTTCCTAGATTATTTCTTTTCCCTATATCTGCGACCAATTTAATAAGACTATTAAGAGCTTTATCTCCGACAGTCCATTTTCCACCTGTTTTATTATTAGATGTTTCTATAGTTACGGATGTGCAATTGCTTATCCAATTTCCATCAGTCCAAGCTGTGTTTTTTTCATCTACATATTGTCCTATCCTTCCATCGTTTCCTATTCCGTAATGGCTTGACACTTGTCTAGCGCCATTTTTCATAAGATTACCTAAATTTTCAACAGACATAACACCTGCGCAATGATGAATAGTTATCTTTTTAATTTTATAACCACTCCTACCTTTATCATAGTTTCTAGGTGTTAGCATAGTTTTATTTACTAATTTACTATTGCTCATCTTTTACACCTCTTCCATCATTGAATTCTTTTTCAAATTCCTTCTGATTTTCTTTCTTTTCTTTTAAAAGTTTAATTAATCCCATAATTACCTCCTTACTGCTTTATCTCCCAGTAAATATGTAGAGATAACCCCACAAATAACAAGTATTACACCACTTATTTGCGTTGTATATGGTATTGTTATTCCCTCTACTGCATTTATTCCTAAAAGTAAAGCATTTAGTATATTTAAACTATTTAAAACATACTTTGATATTTTTTTAACTTTATTCATACAATTACCTCCCATTTATCAATTTCCTTTTTTAAATCCATAATAAAAGAATTACCTCCTATTGATTTATAGGTATCGTAATTCCTATCCCAACTTTCTTTTTTATATATTGGTATTTTTTTATCATCTTTATATTGGTAATATACATCAGTCATTTCACTTCTTAATAGACTAATTATTGCAGTTTTCTGCGTTTTAAAATTAAGAAGTGTTTTACTTACATAACCAATTGCTATACCGATTAACGTTGTTATTATAAATGTCAATATACTGTTTAACACATATATTCTACCTCCTTTTTATTATTCAACAACTTCAACTGTTAAATAAGTAGATCCATACCCACTCATAATTGTCATAGCAGTAGTTGAATTGCTTTTCCAGTAATTTAGAGTTATCTCATCTCCCTCTTGAACTTCAATTAAACGGGTTGCTGTACTTATACCGTCATATAAATTCAGAGATGTTCTGTTTGAAGCAACATAGTCAGTACCATTTCTAAAAATATTCAAATTTACTCCTAAAACTGATGTGGATGAAGTTGACATTCTCATATTTCCAGATATTTTTACTTTTGACACCCCACTTCCAATAATAATTTTATTGTTAGAAAGTGTTAATTTGTTACCTATTTTAATTACATCATTTAATGGTATCAAACCACTTGTTGCTGTTACTGATAAATCATTACTTAATTTAGCAGTTATTATGTTTGTATCTATCAATTTATTATTTATTTTCATAATCTAGTTTTTACAACTAGAACTTCCTTAATATCTAATTATTCATCAATAATTCCTATAACTAGATAAGCAACATTTCTTGTGCTATTTGCAGTTATTAAGTATGCTCCGATAGTAGCAGTTGTTAATGCTGATACTCCTGCTGTAGAAATTTGATTGGAATATCTACTTGAAAAAGATGTAAAAACTCTAGGTGTATATTTATAACGATTAGTATATGTTATATTTGTTGATCCACCATATATTGAAAATGGATTTGTTGTAGATGCTGAACTACTGGTAGTTACATCCACTACTCCCCATTCAATACCGATATTACCTATTTTTATACAACCACTACCAGTGCTTGCAGAAATTATTTCATTTATTAATTTGTTATTTATTTTCATATAATTAGATATTTAATATCTATTGTCTATGATTACATAATTGTTTTAACTGTTAAATGAGTAAATGCTACACCTGGATTGATTAAGTCATTTTTAACACCATAAAAAGCGAGCGATAATGTATCCCCCTCTTGTACTTCAAGTATGGTTGATGGCAAAACTATATTAGCATTGTGTACTGGATTAAAGTTATCCCAAGTTCTATAAGAAATATTCCCATTTTTTTGAATAACAATATTTTTTCCACCTGTTGTCATATTAGCTCCAACTAAATCGACTATAGCTGAAATTTCAACATATGATACACCAGCGCCGACTACTATTTCCCCATTGCTGTTTAGTGTTAATTTGTTTCCTATTTTTGTATAACTGTCTAAAGGTATTTTTTCATAAACACCACTTGTTTTTATATAATACGCATCCGACAAGTAAGCTTTAATCACGTTTATATCAAGCAATTTCTTATTAATCATAGACAACCACCAGAGTGACCAGATACTAAATACCAGTCACCCCACTTTCTGCCATAAAAATTGGAAGTTCTAGTAAATTGAACCTCCAATCTTTGAATATTTTTGTACATAAAGTACGTTTGTTTGTTTGTTTGTTTGTTTGTTTGTTTGTTTGTTTGTTTGTTTGTTTGTTTGTT